>DASQAX010000191.1:0-2015 GCA_035635535.1 Vicinamibacterales bacterium
GCAGTTCACGTTCCGGCCAGGTCCCGTCTTCGCCGACCTCGTGCTTGCCGACGAGATCAATCGCGCGCCCGCCAAGACACAGGCGGCGTTGCTCGAGGCGATGCAGGAGCGCACCGTCACAGTCGATGGCACGAGTCATCCCCTGTCCTCCACGTTCACCGTCTTCGCGACGCAGAATCCGATCGAGTTCGAGGGCACCTACCCGCTGCCCGAAGCGGAGCTGGACCGCTTCATGGCCAAAGTGCAGGTCGGCTATCCGTCCGCCGCCGTGGAGCAGGGGATTCTCACACGCTACGTCGAGGGCTTCGAGGCCGACCGCACCGGCACGTATGGCGTGACGCCCGTAGTGAATGCCGAAGGTCTGGAGCAGCTGCGCCAGGCGGTGGATGCGGTGCGCGTCGAGACCCGCATCACCGGCTACATCACCGCCATCGTGCGCGCGACGCGCGAAGCGGCGTCGCTCACGCTGGGCGCGAGCCCGCGCGCCGGCGTGTCGCTGTTCAAGGCCGCGCGCGCCGCGGCGCTGCTCGACGGCCGGGACTACGTCATTCCGGACGACGTCAAGCTGCTCGCTCCCGCGGTGCTGCGACACCGCGTCAACGTCGCGCCGGAGCTCGAGCTCGAAGGCGTCACCGCCGATCAGGCGCTCAAGGCGATTCTCGACCGCATCGAGGCGCCCACCGCGTGAACCTGCTGCCCGTTCTGGCGATCGGCGCCGTCATCGCCGCGTTCCTTGCGTTGTGGTTCGCGCTTGGCGCCGTTGCCGGCATCCTGTGGACGCCACGAGCCCTGCTGGTCGCGGGATTGCTGTCGCTGTTCGGCGTGCTCGGCTTCTGGACGTCGTGGGGCCTCGATGTCATGCTCGTCGCCGACATTGCGCTGCTTGTCCTGATTTGGCTCGATGCCACGCTCGCGCAGACGGTCGTCGTGGCGCGCGAGCCGCTCCCCGCGTTGGCGGTCGGGCACACCGGCGAGGTCACCTATCGCTGGACCAATCCCTCGCGCCGCCGGGCGCGGCTGCGCGTGCGTGAAGTGCGTCCCGACATCCTCGGCGGATCGCAGCCGCCCAGGCCCGTGAGCATTCCTCCCCGCGCGGCGACGCGCGAGGTGGTGCCGGTCGTCCCGGTGCGGCGCGGCCGCGAGTCCGCCGGGACCGGAGGTTTCGTGCTCGACAGTCTCGGTCCTCTGGGGCTGGGGCGGCATCGCTTTCGCCTGCCGCTGCCCTGGGACGTCGTCGTCTATCCACCGCTCGTATCGGTGCGGCTGCGCGCGTCGGTAGCGGAAGCGCTGCGGCGCCGCGACGCCGGCTCGAAGCCGATTCGTCAGCTGGGGGAGGGCCGGCTGTTCGAGTCGTTGCGCGAATGGGTGCCGGGCGACGACCTGCGCCACATCGACTGGAAGGCGACGGCACGCCGCGGCAAGGTGATCACGCGGCAGTACGAAGCCGAGCGGCGCCAACAGGTGTTGCTGGTGCTCGATACGGGACGGCTCATGACCGCCGACGTCGCGGCCGGGGTAGCGCGGCTCGATTTCGCGGTCCAGGCGGCACTGGAGCTCGCCTACGCCGCGGCGCGGCATGACGACAACGTCGGTATCATGACGTTCGCCGACGGCGTCCAGCACTTTGTCGCGCCCGAGCGGGGACGCTCCGGCGTGCGCCGGGTGCTCGATGTGTTGGCGGAGGTCCAACCGAAGCTCGTCGAGCCCGATTACCCGGGCGCGTTCCGCTATCTCGCCGCGCGCAATCGCAAGCGCGCGCTGACCGTGCTGTTCACCGACGTGATCGATCGCTTTGCATCCGATGCGCTCGTGGCGAACGTCGCGACGTTGCGCCCGCGCCACCTGCCGCTCGCGGTGACGCTGCGCAATCCCGAGCTCGACGCCGCCGCGACGCAGCGTCCTACCACACCGCGCGATGCCTTTCGCAAAGCCGCCGCCGAGGAGCTGCTGCATGCGCGCGAGGAAGCGCTGGGACACATGCGGCGCGCGGGGGTGCTGGTGATCGACGTCACACC
>DASQAX010000192.1:0-10459 GCA_035635535.1 Vicinamibacterales bacterium
CGACGTGACGTTCCCGGCGGGGCCGACGGGGAACAACCGCGTCCGCATCAACGTGTTTCGCACCGGCACGCGCAGCAACGCGATCCCGACGCTGATCGGCCCGCTCTTCGGCGTGCCCATGGTGGACATCGATGCCACGGCGACCGCGGAAGCGTCGCCCGCCAACGCGATGACGTGCGTCAAGCCGTTTGCGATTCCGGATAAATGGATCGAAAACAAGAATCCGCCCTGGACGACGGGCAGTACGTTCGATCGCTACGACAACAAAGGCAAACTGCTTCTCAACCCCGACGTCTACATCCCGGCGGACCAGCCGGGATACGCCGGATACAACCCGACGCGGGACAAGGGGACGCTGCTCACGCTGCGCGCCGGCACCGGCAACAACATCGAACCCAGCATGTATTACTCGTGGGCGATGCCGAGCTACGTGGGCGCGAGCGACTACGACCTCAACATCAGCGGATGCAACCCCACGGTCGTGCACTGGGACGATCCGATGACGCAGGAACCCGGTGACATGACGGGTCCCACGAACCAGGGGATCGACGCCCTGATTGCCCAGGACCCGAACGCGTACTGGGACACGACGAAGAACGAAGTGCACACGTCGATGAACCCGAGCCCGCGCGTGTTCCCGATTCCGCTCTACGACCCGGATTACTACCAGGCCGGGAAGGTGAACGGCCGGAACGCGACGCTGAAGGTCGCGAACTGGATTGGCTTCTTCGTCGTCGAGCGCAACGGCAACCAGGTGACCGGCCGGATCACGCCCATCCTCGGCATCATCGACAACAACGCAGGGCCGGCACCCTCCGGTGTCTTCCCCATGGCAATCCGGTTGGTGCAGTAACCATGGCCACGGCAAGACTCACTGGAACGATCCTCACCGAAGACGACACCTTCCGGGCCACGCTCGTCGAGCTGCTGCGCGCCGGCACGGTCCGCGTCAGCATTGTCGACGAACGGCTCGCGCGCGGGGCCACGGCGCCCGACGTCGCCATCGTCGACGGCCGCCGCAACGCCGCCGACGCGATGGCGACCATCGAGCGGCTGCGCTCGACCAACGCCGCCGCCGCGATCTTCATGGTCGCCGCCGAGGCGAGCCCGGACCTGATTCTCCAATCGATGCGCGCGGGCGCGAACGAGTTCTTCGCGTGGCCGCCGCAGGAACCCGCGTTTCACGAGGCCGTCTCGCGAACCGCCGCCCGCGTGCAATCCTCGTCCACGACGCGCGCGCAGGCCTACGTCCTGATGTTCCTCGGGGCGAAGGGCGGCGTCGGCACGACGACGCTTGCGGTCAACACCGCCGTCGACCTGGCGCGTCTCAGCGGCCGGTCGACCGTCATCGTCGATCTCAAGCCGGGGATCGGCGAGGTGTCGCTCTTCCTCGGCGTCCGCTCGCGCTACACGCTGCTCGACGCGCTCGACAACCTGCACCGGCTCGACGGGGAGTTCCTGCGCGAGCTGGTCGGCAAGCACAAGTCGGGCGTGGACCTCCTCGGCGGCTCGGATCAGTTCGATCGTCCCGGCCCCAACGACGGCCCCGGGGTGGAAGAAGTGATCCGCATCCTGTCGTCGCAGTACGACTTCGTCGTCATCGACGCGGGCACGCAGCTCACCGCGGCGAACACCGCGCCGTTGTACGCGGCGGACACGATCTGCCTGGTCGCCAACCCCGACGTCGCCTCGGTCCGCAATACGCAGCGCGTCCTCGATCGGATTCGCCAGCTTGGTCCGTCGGCCGATCGCATCCGCCTGCTGCTGAACCGCGCCGCGGAGCCGTACCCGATTCCGCCGGCCCAGATCGAGGCCGCGCTCGGCCATCCGATTCACCAGCGTTTCCCGAGCGACTACCGCACGGTCGCGATGGCGCTCAATTCGGGGGTGCCGTTGACGCTCGCGGGCAACAGCGACCTGGCCACGCAGTTCGAGCGCCTCACGCGGGCGTTCCTGCCGGGCGCGACCGAACAACCCGAGGCCGCGCCGGCGCGCCGGCCCGCTTCCATGCTGGGCTTTGATCGCCTCGCGTCCCTCTGGTGAGCTCCATGAGCACTGCTGCCGTCCCGACCCGCCCGCAGCCACAGTCGCCGCTCCGCGCGCAGTATCTCGACCTGCGGGCGAACGTGCACCGCAAGCTGCTGAACCGGCTCAACCTCGAGGCGCTCGCGCAGACCGACCGCGCGCGCGCCGAATCCGAGATTCGCGCGCTGCTCACGCACCTGCTGGCGGAAGAAGTCACGCCGCTCAGCCTCGCGGAGCGCGAAGGGCTGTTCGCCGAAGTGCTCGACGACGTGTTCGGACTGGGGCCGCTCGAGCCGCTCCTGCGCGACACGACGGTGAGCGACATCCTGGTCAACACGTACAAGCACGTCTTCGTGGAGCGCGGCGGACGTCTCGAGCGCGTGACCGCCACCTTCCAGGACGACCGGCACCTGCTTCGCGTCATCGACCGCATCGTCAGCCGCATCGGCCGCCGCGTGGACGACAGCTCGCCGATGGTGGACGCGCGGCTCGAGGACGGCTCGCGCGTCAACGCGATCATCCCGCCGCTCGCGGTGGATGGCCCGCTGCTGTCGATTCGCCGTTTTCCGGCCGAGCGCCTGAAAGCCGAGGACCTGGTCACGCTGAAGGCGATGACCGCGCCGATGCTCGAGTTCCTCTCGCACTGCGTCAGGGCGCGGATGAACTGCCTGATCAGCGGCGGCACCGGCGCCGGCAAGACGACGCTGCTCAACGTGCTGTCGTCCTTCATCGGCGACCACGAGCGCGTCGTCACCATCGAGGACGCGGCGGAGCTTCAGCTCCGGCAGGAACATGTCGTGCGCCTCGAAACGCGTCCGCCGAACGTGGAAGGGAAGGGCGCGATTCGCCAGCGCGAGCTCCTCATCAACGCCCTCCGTATGCGTCCCGACCGCATCGTCGTCGGCGAGGTGCGCGGCGCCGAGGCGCTCGACATGCTCCAGGCGATGAACACCGGCCACGACGGCTCGCTGACGACCGTCCACGCCAACACGCCGCGCGACGCGCTGTCCCGCATCGAAACGATGATCGCGATGGGCGCGGTCAACCTGCCCGAGCGCGCGATGCGCCAGCAGATCACGTCGGCGATCCAGCTGGTCCTCCAGCAGACGCGCCTCAGCGACGGCACGCGCAGGGTGACGAGCGTCTCGGAGATCACCGGCATGGAAGGCGACACGATCACGATGCAGGAAATCTTCGTGTTCGAGAAGCTTGGTATCAACGCCGAAGGCAAGGTGATCGGCCGCTTCCGCGCGACGGGCGTCCGCCCGAAGGTCTGCGAGCGGCTGAAGGCCGCGGGCATCGTGCTGCCCGGCACCATGTTCGAAGGCGTCGTGGAGATCCGCTGATGATTGCTGCCCTGATGGTCTTCGTGCTGGTGATGGGCATCGTGCTCGGCGGCTACTACGCCGCGCGCGCGATTCCCAAGGCGATGGAGGATCGGCGTCTCGAGCTGAGGCTCCACGACATCACGCCGATGCTCTCCGACACCGACGAGAGCGTCCTGAAACTGGAGCCGAGCGGTCCCGTCCCGGTCGTGGATCGCCTGATCGCGCAATCGCCCGGAACGGCATCGCTCAGCCGTCTCATCGCGCAGTCGGGCGTGCAGACGACGCCCGGGACGATCGTGCTCGCGAGCGTGGCCGCGGCGGTCCTGACCTTCGTCGCCATGTCGATCTTCGTGCGTACGCCGTTTGTCGCGCCGGTGGCCGCGGTGGCGGGCCTCGCCTTTCCCGTCCTCTGGCTGATGCGCAAGCGGACGACGCGCGTCGCGAAGTTCGAGGAGCAGTTCCCAGATGCGCTGGACCTGATGGCGCGGGCGATTCGCGCCGGCCATGCGTTCCCGTCGTCGCTCGGCATGGTCGCGGACGAACTGCCAGCGCCGGTCGGCCCCGAATTCAAGAAGGTCTTCGAGCAGCAGAACTTCGGCCTGCCGCTGCGCGAAGCGCTGAACGGCCTGGCCGATCGCATACCGCTGCTCGACGTCCGCTTCTTCGTGACCGCGGTGACGATTCAGCGGGAAAGCGGCGGCAACCTGTCCGAGATTCTCGAGAACCTCGGGCACGTGGTGCGCGAGCGGTTCAAGATTCGCCGCCAGGTCCGCACCCACACGGCGCACGGACGCTTCACGGGATACGTGCTGCTGGCGCTCCCCGCCGCGCTCGCGGTGATGCTGTCGAGGATCGCGCCGGAACAGATGCAGTTGCTCTTCCTCGAACCGATGGGACGCATGATGCTCGCCGGCGCCATCGTGCTGCAGACGATCGGCTACTTCTGGATCCGGCAGGTCATCAAGATCGAGGTGTAATGTGACTCTTCTCCTTCCCCTGCTCGCGTTCGTATTCGTCTCGCTGCTGGTCGCCGGCGCCGCGATGGCGTTCGCGCCCCGCACGTCGGCGGTCGTCGAGCAGCGTCTCATCGAGATTGCCAGCGGCACGATCGCGGCGAATCGTCCGTCGTACCGCGACGCGCTGGTCGGGCGCCTCAAGCGGCTCGGCGAGATGGCGCCGAAATCGGCGTCCGAGATGAGCAAGCTGCAGCGCAAGCTGCTGGCCGCCGGCTATCGCCGTCACGAGGCGATCTGGATCTTCTTCGGCCTCCGCATCGGCGTCGCGTTCGCGTTCTTCACCATCACGACGATGCCGCTGTTCTTCCGGCCGAACCTCGCCGCCTCGCTTGGCGCCGCCGGCCTGGGCTTCCTGCTGCCGAACATGGTGCTCGGGCGCAAGGCGAAGAAGCGTCAGCACCGGATTCGCCTCGCGCTGCCCGACGCGCTCGACCTGCTCGTCGTGAGCGTGGAAGCGGGCCTCGGCCTCGACCAGGCGATTCAGCGCGTCGGCGAGGAGCTGAACTTCGCGCATGCCGACCTCTCGGAGGAGCTGCGCCTGATCAACCTGGAGCTGCGCGCCGGCAGCGCGCGATCGGCCGCGCTCCACAACCTCGCGCACCGCACGGGCGTCGACGACGTGTCGTCGCTCGTCGCGATGCTGGTCCAGACCGACAAGTTCGGCACCAGCGTGGCGCAGTCGCTGCGCGTGCACTCCGAGACGCTGCGGACCAAGCGCCGGCAGCGCGCAGAGGAAGCCGCCGCGAAAACCGGCGTCAAGATGGTGTTCCCGCTGGTCTTCTGTATCTTTCCGGCCATCTGGGTCGTGACCATCGGCCCGGCCGCGATCAAGTTCGTGAAGGTCCTCTTTCCGCTGGCGCAGCAGATATGAGCACTACGGTCGCACTCACCGTCGCCCCGTTTCCGGCACCCACGACGCTCGAGCAGACGGGCCTGGCGCCCGATCAGATCGAGATGCTGATGGTGAAGATCCTCTACGGCGGCGAGGCGACCGGCCTCGGGGTGGCGGATCGCATGCGCCTGCCGTTTCCAATCATCGAGCCGCTGCTCGAGCGCGCGCGCGCCGAGCGGCTGATCGAGGTCAAGGGCATGGCCGGCTCGGGCACCGCGTCGTATCGCTACGCGCTCACGGACCTCGGCCGCGATCGCGCCCAGCAGTACCTCGCGACCAGCCACTATTGCGGACCGGCGCCCGTGCCGCTGGCATCCTACGTGTCCTACATGCGCCAGCTCAACGAGGCGCGCGGCTTTCTCGATCGCGAGCGGCTGCAGTCGGCGTTCGCGCACCTCATCGTCGCCGACGAGATGCTGCAGCAGCTCGGTCCCGCGGCCAACGCGGGAAAGGGAGTGTTTCTCTACGGCCCTCCTGGCAACGGGAAGACGGTGCTCGCGGAAGGCATGGGGCACGCGCTCGGCGGCGAGATGTACGTGCCCCACGCCATCGACGTCGACGGCCACGTCATCACGATGTTCGACCCGACCTGCCATCAGCCGCTCGAGGAGATGACGGACCGGTCGAGCCTGGTGGCGCTCGTGCTCGACGACCGGCGGTGGGTCCGCGTTCGCCGTCCGGTGGTCGTGGTCGGCGGCGAGCTGACGCTCGACATGCTGGACCTACGCTTCAACTCGCTGTCGCGCTTCTACGAGGCGCCGATTCAGCTCAAGGCCAACGGCGGCGTCTTCCTCGTGGACGACTTCGGCCGGCAGCGGATGCGCCCGGAGGACCTCCTCAACCGCTGGATCGTGCCGCTCGAGAGCCGCGTGGACTACCTCACGCTCCACACCGGCAAGAAGTTCCAGGTGCCGTTCGACGTGCTGACGATGTTCGCGACGAACCTGGACCCGCTGGAGCTCGCCGACGAGGCGTTCCTGCGCCGCATCCCGTACAAGATTGCGGTCGCCGATCCGACGCTCGATCAGTTCTCGCGCATCTTCGAGTTGAACTGCCGCGCGCGCCGGATGCGCTTCCACCGCGTGATGGTCGCGTATCTCTACCGCCGGCATTACCGGCCGGTGGGCCGCGCGCTGCGCGCCTGCCACCCGCGCGACCTGCTCGACCAGATCATCGCGCTGTGCCGCTACCGCGGCATGGAGCCGGCGGTGACGCGCGAGCTGCTCGACGCGGCCTGCGCGTCGTACTTCGTCGACGGCTGCGGGACCTCGGAGCCTGTCGTCGCGGACCTGAAGGGCCCGCGCCGCAGGAATCCGGCTCACATGGAGGTGCACTGATGCGAACGACGGTTGCGGACTGGGTCGCGCGCATCATCGTGTGCCTCATGTTCGGCGCGCTCTGCGTGAACGTCCTGGAGGAGTTCCTGCGCACGGGCCACATCACCGGCCTGATGCTGCTGGCGAGCGAATCGCTCGTCATCGTGCTGACGCTGGCGCGCCGGCGGGCGACGATCGTCGATCGCTCCATCCCGGCCGGTATCGTCACGCTCGTGTCCGTCGCTGGTCCGCCGCTGATGCGCGCCGACCACGATATCGTGGCGCTCGCCGCGCCCGACATGCTGACGGGCATCATCTCGCTGCTCGCGCTGGTGCTGATCGTGTCAGGCAAGCTGACGCTCGGCCGCAGCTTCGGCCTCGTTCCCGCCAACCGCGGCGTCGTCGTGCAGGGCCCGTATTCGGCGGTGCGGCATCCGATCTACTCCGGATACCTCGTCGCACACGTCGCGTTCCTCGCGGCACATCCCTCGACGTGGAACGTCGTCGTGTTCGCGATTGCCGACGGCGCGCTGATCGTCCGCGCCCTCATGGAGGAGCGCGTGCTCACCACCGATGCGGACTACCGCGACTACTGTGCGCGCGTGTCGTGGCATCTGATTCCCGGAGTGTTCTGACGTGCAATTGATCAACGAACGGACGCGGAAGTCCGTTGCCGACATGGTGGAAGTGGCGGACACGCGCGCGGCGCGCCGCCGGGGGCTGCTCGGCCGGACGGGCCTCGACAAGGGCGCCGCGCTGATGCTGATTCCCTGCTTTTCGGTCCACACGGCGTTCATGCGCTTTCCCATCGACGTCATCTTTCTCGACGGCGATGGCTGTGTCGTGCGCACGGTGTCGCGCCTGGCGCCCTGGCGGATGGCCGTCTGCCCGCGCGCGCGTGCGGTCGTCGAGTTGCGCGCCGGCTGCCTCGAGTCGCTCGCGCTGAACACCGGCGACGCGTTGTACCTGGTGCCCATCCGGGAGCAACGAAGGGCATCATGAGCGTCCGGCGGGGATCAGGGATCAGGAATCAGGGATCAACCCGATCCCCGATCCCCGATCCCCTCAGGATCCTGTCCCACTGGCGCAAGCTGTTCTGGCTCGGCGTGAGCGCCGTCGCGCTGATGGCTGGCGACGTGCTCCTCGCGAAGTACGGTCCCGCGATGCGCGCCGCGTCCGTCGAGACAGGCGCGAGCTTCAGCGTGTCGGCCGGTTCGTTTGCCACCGAGGTGAAGGCGGCGACGTTCGCCGCCGCGCTCGACGCGTCGGGACTGCCGATCCTCGTGCGCGTGCGTCCGGATGACGGCCGCTACCAGGTGCTCGTCGGCCCGTACGTCTCGACCGAAGAGGCGGAACGCGCCCAGCGCCGGATGGCGGCGTGGGGCCTCGGCGAGGCGCGCCTCGTCGTGGACGATACGATGCGCTCGAACCCGCAGGAAGCCGCGGTGTTCGGCTTCGGCGGCTCCTCGAGCACCAGCGTCGTCATGGTCGCCGCGGCGGGCATGTCGTCGATCGTGTTCGAGATGAGCCACGTGCCGAAGCAGGTCGAGGCACGCCGTACCGGCTCGACGTCGATGGAGGTGGAGATCGGTCAGGTGGCAGGGGGCAGTCAGCAGGCGGCAGCGGGGGACAGTCAGCAGGTGGCAGAGGCATTCGAGCCGCTGCGTCTTCCCGATGGCGTGTCGCTCGTGCGCGGGCTCGCGGTCCAGAGCAGCGACGGCGACATGACGCGCGCGCGCGTCGTCGTCCCCGAAGGCGTCGAGAGCCGTCTCCGCCTCGAGGGTCGCCGCGTCTATGTCGACCTCGCGTTTCCGAAGGCCCCGTGGAGGATTGAGAAGCCGGCTCCGAAAGGACCCGGCCTACCCGGGAACGAGTCTGAACGGGTGGCAGGGCGCGTGTCGGACGCGCCAGGGCGGGTAGGTCGGGTTGTTTCGGAGCCGCCGAACGTCTATCGCGAGCAGGCCGAGGCGATCGTCGAAAAATTCACCGAGATCGAGCCGTTCCTGCTGTCCGCCGTGCAGTCGCCGGAGCCGGACGTGCTCGCGGCGCTGGCGCATTCGCTCGAGGACGTGCGCCGTTCGCTCGAGCGCACGACCGCGCCGGCCGACAGCCAGGCGGATCGTCAGACACTGCTCCTCGGCATCGCCAGGGCCCAGGCCGCGCTGGCGCCGACATTTGCCAGCGACCGCAAGGCGGCGATCGAGGAAGCCATCGCGCTCTTCCACTCGCACTGAATGCAAAAAAAGGCCGGCGGTCGTTAGACCGCCGGCCCCAACCTGAACACGAACCGAGAACCGAGAACGCCGAAGCGTGAACGGCCGGCGCCGCTAGACGACGTCCTTGTGCACGACCTCGGCGACTTCCTGCTTCTTCTTCGCCCCACCTAGCCCCTGAATTTGCAGCACCGGCTCGTCGTGCTCCTTGAGCACTTCCTTGCGATAGAGCCGTTCCATCTCCTGGTTGTGGCGAATCTCTTCGGCCGTCAGCTGCTTCTTGCGCGCCGCGAGCTTCTCCTCGCGGGCGTTCTTCGCGATGCCGAGCTCGTCGAGGTCGGTCTGCTTTCCCTTGGCGACCGCTTCGGCGTTGAGGATCAGCGTGTGGTCCTTGCTCGAGAGGTTGACTTCCTTGCCTCCGGCGAAGATCTCGTGGCGGCCGTGCTCGTCGTACCACTTGGTGAGCGTCGCCGTCATGTGCATCTTCTCGATGATGTTGCGCCAGCCGATGCCCGTGTTGTAGGCGCAGAAGGAGATCTCGCCCTGCTGCGTCGCATACGGGATGATGCACATCTCGGTGCGCCGGAAGTCGTAGTTGAACAGGTCCTGGAACCACATCCCCGCGATGAAGAGGAAGTTCCAGCGGTCCCCGCGGCGCTTCTCGATGTCCGCCAACGTCCGGTCGCCGGTGACCTTGCCGTAGTCCTTGCCGGTCGCACCGAACGTCTTGTCGAACTTCTTCATCAGGTCGACGATGCGGAAGTGCGTCGGCGCCTTGAACGGGTCGTAGTTGCGCATCAGCGCGAGCGCCATGCCGGCCACTGACAGCGCGCGGCCGCGCGCCGCGTCGTTGACCTGCGCGACGTCCTTCGCGAGCTGATCGGCCTTGAGGAACGCGGTCACGGGAACGGCTTCCTTCGTTTCCTTGTCGATCATCACGGCCATGCCGATGCCGCAGTTCGGGTGGCAGCCGCACGTGAGCTGCCCCCACTCGCGATCCGGCCCGTGAACGACGTCGGCCCAGTCGGTGAAGGTGGACATGAACGAGATGGGGAACCAGTCGCGGATCGGCTCGCCGATGCCGGTCTGCGACTTCACGTCGTGCGCGAGGTGCGACAGCGTGTAGCGCTGCGCCGCGCGCCGTTCCGGCGTGATCTCCTCGTCGCGGCCGGTGAACGACACCGGCTGGAACGAGAGGAAGTTGATCCGCTTCGGGTTGTCGAGCGCGAACTCGATGACGCGGCCGACCTGCTCGTTGTTGACGCCGTTGACGATCGTGATGACCGGGACGATGTCGACGCCGGCCTGGTAGAGGTTCTCGATCGCACGCAGCTTCACGTCGAACAGGTTGCCGACGCGGCGGTGCGCGTTGGCCGCGTTGCCGATGCCGTCGAACTGCAGGTACGCGTAGCGCAGGCCTGCCTCGGCCGCGGCCTTCGCGAACTCGGGGCTCTTGGCGAACTCGATGCCGTTGGTCGCCGCCTGCACGCTGTTGTAGCCGACCTTGCGCGCGTACCGGACCGCATCCAGGAAGTACGGCGACATCGTCGGCTCGCCGCCGGAGAACTGCACCGACATCTGGCGCCGCGGCTTGATCGTGATCGCGTTGTCGAGCACCTGCTTGATGTCCTCCCACGACAGCTCGTGGACGAACCCGACCTGGTTGGCG
>DASQAX010000193.1:0-2295 GCA_035635535.1 Vicinamibacterales bacterium
GTCAGCTCCGCCCCGATAATCGCCTTCAGCCCCGCCTGCGTCGCCGCCTTGTGGAACCGCGGCGCGCCGTAGACGCCGTCGGCGTCGAGCAGCGCGAGCGCCGGGTACCCGAGCGCCGCCGCGCGCTCGACGAGCGTTTCGGGGAGCGAGGCGCCCTGGAGAAAGCTGAAGGCCGATGCGGCGTGGAGTTCGATATACATAGCGGGCAGCGGGCAGTGGCAGTGGGCAGTAAAGCAGGGCGTCGAGCTATCAGACTGCCAGCTGCCGGCTGCCAGCTGCCCGCTAGTCGACAACGCCCTCGATGAACCAGGCATCGGTGTCGCGCTCGCGGAAGACGCGATAGGTTGCGCCGTCGCTGAGCGTCACATCCCACTCGTCACGCTCCCATGACTTGACGCGGTCGTCGATCCACCATCCTCCAGACGCGCGCCAGGGCCCGGCATGGGCTTCGACCTTGCCACCGTTCAAGCCGCGGCGGTCGCTCGTGACCCGGATCGGCGTGCCGCGATCGACGGTGACGCGGGCGGCGACGGGGAACCGGAAGCGGCGGACCGCGACGGCCGGGATCCGGGATCCGGGATCCGGGATCCGAAGGTTCTTGATCCCCGATCCCCGATCCCCCATCCCTTCCTCCGGCGCGAAGCGCCGCATCTCGAACGCGCCCGGCTCCCACGAGTCCACGGTCACCGCGGATCCACAGCGGTCCTCCCCCATCAACGCGGTGAGCCGCGCCATCAGCGTCGAGAGCTGCTCGGGCGACGGCAGCGGCCGCGCGAGCAGCGAGAACTGCACGACCCGCCCCGGCGTCGGATCCACCGCGACGACGACGCGATCGATGGCGGCGGCGGGCGGATGCGATTCCAGGTCGAGCAGCGCGAGCGTCCGCAGCGTGCGCGCGTCGCGCATCGGCGCCGGCAGCTGCAGCGAACGCTCGTGCACCTCGCGCGTCACGCCATCTCTTTTGACGAGGTGCAGGCGCACGTGCAGCACCGCCGCGCCGCGGTCGCGCCGCTCGAGATGCGCCGAGAGCGGCTCCATCAGCCGCGCGAGCACGAACGAGAGCGGCTCGAGGCCGTCGATCGGCCATTCGAGGTCGAGCGCCTGCTCGAAGCGCTCGTCGGGCACCGACGGCACCAGCGGCCCCGGGTCCTCGCCGCGCGCCAGGCGCTGCCACGCCACGCCGTGCTGCCCGAGCCGCGCGGCGACGTCGTCGGCCGGCAGCCGCGCGAGGTCGCCGAGGGTGCGGAGGCCCCAGCGTCGGAGGGTGGTGGTTCGGGGATTCGGGACTTCGGTGGTTCGAGGGTTCGGAGGTTCGGCGGTTCGCGGTTCGTTGGTTCGTGGTTCGAAGATCTCGAGCAGCTCGAGGCGCAGGCGTTCGAGCGCGGCGGGTTCGTCACCTGGCTCGACGATGGTGATGCCGGCGCGGTCGCGGACGAGGAGGCGCGCGGCGGTACGCGTGCCGGCGACGGCGATGCGGACGCGCAGCCCGCGGTCGGCGGCGGTGCGCCGCAGCTCGCCGGCAATCGTCTTCGCGTCGCCGAACAGGCGCGTCAGGCCGCCGAGATCGAGCGTGACCTCGCGGGGGCCGCACGTTTCCACGCGCGGCGAGAAATCCCGCGCCACGGCCAGCAGCGCTTCAACCGAACTGCCTTCTGCACCATATACAGCGGCAAACACGCCAAACTCCTGCAACGTTCACGATCACGCGCCACGGAGTCACGGAGAACACGGAGTTTTCAAAAATAATCTCCGTGCCTCTGTGTCTCCGTGGCTCGTGATCAGTGGGTGTCGTTCGCTAATGCACTGACGCTCACCTCGCCATCAACTCGCCTCCGCGGCGAGACGACGCGGACGGTGACATCGGCGCCGGCCAGGTGACGGTTGCGATCCGCGTCGCCGGCCCAGCGCGCGCGGCCGGCGAGCAGCAGCGTCAGGCCGCCGGCGCTGCGCGCGAGCGGCTGCGGCGCCACGAGCAGGCACGCCGTGTCGCTCCCTTCGATGATGCGCTGCACGCGCAGCCATGTCGTGAACGGGATCCGTGTGAGCGCGACGGGCGGCGCGTCGGCGAGATCGAGCACGACGCACGCAAAGCCGCCAGCCTGCAGTACGAGATTGAGCGCTTTCAGCGCGCGGTTGACGATCGCATCCAGTCCACCTCCCGACCCCGCTCTTCGAGCTTCGTCGGGCACGGAAGGCGGGCTCCACCGGCAATCGGCGCCGCGAATCCAGAGCAGGCGATCGAGATCGATGTCTGCCGCCGCCGCGGACGCCACATCGAGCCGATCGAAGGTGTCG
>DASQAX010000194.1:0-3279 GCA_035635535.1 Vicinamibacterales bacterium
GATCGGCGACGGCGAGGAAGGTGTTACCGGTGGCTTCGTGCAGCGCGGTCACCGTCACGCCGGGCAGCACGCCGCCCGTCGAATCGGTGATCGTGCCGCTCAACGTCGCTTCCTGCGCGAACGCGAACGCAGGCAGCGCGATCATGGCGGCGACGGCAAGGGGTGTGAGGACGCGCGAACGGAATAGTTTCGTCATGGGACCTTCTCCCCTCAGAGTTGACGGACGGGATCATTCCAGGTCGGCGGTGAATGACGACGACGACGGTGTCGGCGGCACATACTACAACGGTTGGCCCCGGTATGATTGGCCGATGCCCCTCCGCGACATTTTGATCGTCGGCGCCGGTCCCTCGGGCCTGGCGACCGCGATCGCCGCCAAGCAGCACGGCCTCGACTACGTCATCGTCGAGAAGGGCGTGCTGGTGAATTCGATCTTCAACTTCCCGATGCACATGGTGTTCTTCACCACGCCGGAGCTGCTCGAAATCGGCGGGCTCCCGCTGGTGACGCCCTACGACAAGCCGACACGGCTCGAGGCGCTGCGGTATTACCGGCGCGTCGTGGACACCTACGATCTGCCGATCTCGTTTCACGAGAGGGTCACGTCGATCGAACGGGAGCCCGACGGCCGGTTCATCGTCGAGACGGAAACCGATCGCGGCGTGACGCGGGTGCGCGAAGCGCGCGCGGTCGTCCTGGCGATTGGCTACTACGACCTCCCGAACTACCTGCACATTCCCGGCGAGGACCTGCCGCACGTGTCGCACTACTACACGGATGCGCATCCCTACTTCCGCGGCCGCGTCGTCATCGTCGGCGGCAAGAACTCGGCGGCGGAAGCCGCGCTGGAGCTGTTCCGCGCCGGCACGCACGTGACGATCGTGCACCGCCACGCCGCGCTCGGCGAGTCGATCAAGTACTGGGTCAAGCCCGACATCGAGAACCGGATCAAGGAGGGTTCGATCGGGGCGCGGTTCAACGCCTGCGTCACGTCGATTACGCCGACGGCGGTCGTCATCGATCAGCAGGGGACGCGCGACGAGATCCCCGCCGACGGCGTGTTCCTGCTCACCGGCTATCACCCGGACGTGGATCTGATGCGCGGGGCCGGCATCAACGTGGACGACGAGACGCTGGCGCCGGAGCTGAACATGGAGACGTTCGAGACGAACGTGCCGAACCTCTTCATCGCCGGCGGCGCGATCGCGGGCAAGAAGACGGGCAACATCTTCATCGAGAACGGCCGGTTCCACGGCGTGAAGATCATCGAGGTGCTCACCGACCGCCTGCACCGCGATTGAGCCGGCCCGCGTACAGCCTGAGGCCGGGGATGTCCTGAAAGTGGCGTGGATTGACCGTCCAGACCGCCGCACCATGTTCGAGGGCGCACGCTGCAATCGCGATGTCCGCCTCCCGGCCACGGGTCGATTTGAGCTGCCGATACAGCGTGGCGGCCAGCGCCGCTTCCGTCGGGCCGAAGGCGACCACCCGATCGGCGGGACACAACTCGCGCTGCAGCTCGAGGTCGAACTCAGTGCGTGGACCGCGTAACCATTCGTAGACGGTAATGGTCGAAAGGGCCAGGATGTCTCCACGGGCGACGGCGGCGCGAGCGGCCCGCAGCAGCGGACGAGTCGTGGCAGCAATCTCGATCAGGGCGGACGTATCGAGATGGATGATCACTTCGCACCGGGATGCCACCCAATGCGTCTGGATCTCCGGATCTCCCGAATCTCACGCTCGGCGTCCTTGTGCGATCCCGATGGCGGCAACTTCATGAACCGGTCGATCACCTCGAGGAGCCGCGCACGCTCTTCGTCGCTCAACTTGTCCTCTTCCGCGGCATAGCGGGCGATCGCCTCGCGGACGACCATGCTCTGCGGCTTCCGGAGCCGCGCCGCCGTCTTGCGCAGCTTCGCGACGGTCTCCTCGTCGAGCGAGAACGTCAGCTTTGCCATACGGCAATACTACCATACAGCAATACCGCCGGCGCGACGTCCGCGCGTGTCAGTGTGCGGGAGCGTTGTTCCAGCCGCGCGGGGTATGGAGATTCATCTCGAGCAGGTCGATCAGCGCGCGGCACCGCGCGAGGACGCCGTGACATTCGAGCAGCGCCTGGCGCTCGACGATTTCGAGCTCCAGGTACTGCGCGAGCGCGTTCACGAGGTCCTCGTCCGACACCGACGGTGGGAACCGTGGTTCCGCGCGCACCCGTTCGATGGCGGCGGCGAGCACGGCCTCGAGCCGCTGGCGCTGACGCCGCAGCGGCTGCGCCTCCTCCACGGGAATCGCCTCGGCGATCGCCTCGATCTGGCCTATGCGATACGCGCGGCTGCGATCCTCGGAGGCAATCCTGAACTTCTCGATGCCGCGCAGGACGATGTCGTAGCGGCCGTCGGGCAGCGTCTGCGAGTGGGTGATGACGCCCGCGCAGCCGACGTCGTACATCGGCGGCCGCCCCTGGTAGTCGGCCTCGTAGCCCGGCCGCAGCAGCACCATCCCGATGATCCGGTCTCCCCGCAGCGCGTCGGCGACCATCTCCCGGTAGCGCGGCTCGAAGATGTGCAGGGGCAGGAAGACGTTGGGGAACAGCACGACGTTGGGAAGCGGAAAGAGGGGGATCGACGGCGGGAGCATCGACGCGTCAATGGATGGTCTTCGTCTTCCGGTCCATGTAATCCATCAGCACGTACTGGCCGAGCGTGTACGGCGTCGTGAAGTAGGCCTTGCCGCGGCAGATGGCGGCGACGCGGCGGACGAACGCGACCAGGTCCGGGTCGCGCGCCAGCATGAAGGTGTTGATCATGATCCCCGCCTTCTGGCAGGCGCTCACCTCGGCGAACGTCTCGGAGACGATGAACGGGTCGAGGCCGAAGGCGTTCTTGTAGATCTGGCCGTCGGGGCGCGTCAGCGCCGACGGCTTGCCGTCGGTGATCATCACGATCTGCCGCATGTCCTTTTTCTGGCGCTCGAGGATGCGGCGCGCGAGGCGCAGCCCCTCGCGCGTGTTCGTGTAGTACGGCCCGACGCGCACGCGGCCGAGCTGCTTGAGCGGGATCTCCTCGGCCGAATCGTGGAACAGCACCGCGTGGAGCGAGTCGCCCGGATACTGCGTGCGAATGAGGTGCGCGAGCGCGAGCGCCACGCGCTTGGCCGGCGTGAAGCGATCCTCGCCGTACAGGATCATGCTGTGGCTGCAGTCGAGCATGATGACGCTCGCGCAGGAGCTCTGGTAGTCGCTCTGCGCGACCATCAGGTCGGGGTAGTCGACGTCGATGA
>DASQAX010000195.1:0-2720 GCA_035635535.1 Vicinamibacterales bacterium
TCCCCGACCGGCTTGACGGCCGCCTGCAGGAGGTCCTGCGGAACCGCGGTGTCGACCAGCTCTACACGCATCAGGCGGTCGCCATCGACCATGCAATTGCCGGCCGGAACGTCGTGATTACGACGCCGACCGCGTCGGGCAAGACGCTCTGCTACAACGCGCCGGTGCTCGGCGCCATCCTGCAGGATCCATCGGCGCGGGCGCTCTACCTGTTTCCCACCAAGGCGCTCGCACAGGATCAGCTGGCGGAGCTGCATACGCTGGCCGATCGGCTTTCACAGGCGTCGGAGCTCGAGATCGGTGTCTTCACGTACGACGGCGATACGCCGCAGGATGCCCGCCGCGCCGTTCGCGGCCGCGCGCACGTCGTGCTGAGCAACCCGGACATGCTCCATTCCGGCATCCTGCCGCACCATCCGCGGTGGGCGAAGCTGTTCGAGAACCTGCGCTACGTCGTGATCGACGAGCTGCACGCGTACCGCGGCGTGTTCGGCAGCCACCTGACCAACGTGCTCCGGCGGATGCGGCGCATCTGCCGCCACTACGGGTCGAATCCGACGTTCATCTGCTCGTCGGCGACCATTGCGAACCCGAAGGAGCTCGCCGAAGCGCTCGTGGAGGAGCCGTTCGAGCTCGTCTCCGAGAGCGGCGCGCCGAGCGGCGAGAAGTTCTTTCTCTTCGTCAACCCGCCGGTCGTCAACCAGCAGCTGGGCATCCGGCGGTCGTACCTCGCCGAGACCAGACGCATTGCGGCGGAGTTCCTGAAGCGGCAGCTGCAGCTGATCGTCTTCGCGCAGAGCCGCCTCACGACCGAAATCCTGACGACGTACCTGAAGGACGATTTCGGCGGGCAGCCGGGCACGCAGGACCAGATTCGCGGGTATCGCGGCGGCTACCTGCCGCAGCGGCGCCGTGAGATCGAGAAGGGGCTGCGCGAGGGGAGCGTCCGCGCGGTCGTCTCGACCAACGCGCTCGAGCTCGGCATCGACATCGGCGCGCTCGACGTCTGCGTGATGGCCGGGTATCCCGGCACGATTGCGGCCACCTGGCAGCGCGCGGGGCGCGCGGGGCGGCGCAACAGCCGATCGGCGGCCGTGCTCGTGGCGAGCAGCGCGCCGCTCGACCAGTTCGTGGTCCGCAACCCGTCGTACTTCTTCGACGCGCCGCCCGAGCACGCGCTCATCAACCCGGACAACCTCCACATCCTCGTCGATCACGTGAAGTGCGCGGCCTTCGAGCTGCCGTTCACGACGTCCGAGGAGTACGGCCGGCACGACGTGCAGGAGGTGCTCGGCATTCTCGAGGAGAGCGGGCTGGTGCATCGCGCAGGTGAGGGCGACCAGGGCGCGTGGCAGTGGACCAACGAGTCGTATCCGGCGGATGCCGTGAGCCTGCGATCGATCTCCTCGGACAACTTCGTCGTCGTCGACACGACCAATGGCGCCGACGTGATTGGCGAAACCAGCTTCACGAGCGGGCCGCCGACGCTGCATGAGAAGGCGATCTACCTCATCGAGGGGACGCTGTACCAGGTGGAGAAGCTCGATTTCGACGGGCGCAAGGCGTACGTGCGTCAGATCGACTGCGACTACTATACCGACGCGATCACCTACACGAAGGTCACGGTGCTCGAGACCTTCGATCAGGGATCAGGGATCAGGGATCAGGGATCAAAAGCAGCTGAACTGGATCCCCGATCCCCGATCCCCGATCCCTGCCGGGCACACGGCGAAGTCCACGTCTCCTCGCGCGTCGTCGGCTTCAAGAAGATCAAGTTCTACACGAACGAGAACGTCGGCTCGGGCGAGCTCGACCTGCCCGAGCAGCAGATGCACACGACCGCGTACTGGCTCACGGTGCCGACGTCCGTGATGGCGGCGCTTCCATACGCGCCCGACGACCGGCGCGACGGCGTCGTCGGCCTCTCGTTCGCTATGCGGCAGGTCGCGCAGCTGCTGTTGATGTGCGATCGGCAGGATATCGGCATCTCGATCGGCAGCCCCTCGACTGCGCTCGGGGCAAGCGGCGAGGAGGCCGACAACACGGATCTGACGCGGACCGGCCAGCCCGCGACGCTGTCCAACGAGCCGCGCATTTTCATCTACGACAACTATCCCGGCGGCATCGGCTTCAGCGAGCCGCTGTTCGGGATGCACGACAACCTGCTGGCGCGCACGCGCGAGCTCATTGCCGGCTGCGACTGCCAGCATGGATGCCCGACCTGCGTTGGCCCGGTCGGCAACACCGGCCCGCTCGCGAAGGTGGTGGCGCTGCGCATCCTCGACTTGATCGCCGCCGGCGCGCCGGCGCTTCCGGTGTCGGCGTGAGCTCGTTCGCGGATCGCCTGCGCGTGATGTTAGGCCCGCAAGGCGGACTTAAGGGGCCGCCTCTGCGTCAGGACGGGGACCCGCAATACGAGATCGAACGTGGCGGCGGACCTTCAGGTCCGGTGGATGCCGCGGACATCCTCGGCGGCAGCTGGTGCGAATCGCGCGGCTGGAAATTTCTCGTCGTCGATAGACGGTTCGCTCCGGGCTACCGGCACGGCTCGATATGCGTGGCCGACTGCCTGCCTCCCTGGCCGCGGTTCGAGCTGCTTGCAACTGGCGGGTCCGAAAGGACCCGCCCTCCACTGGCGATCGACCGGATCCTCTTCCTCGATTTGGAGACCACCGGCCTCGCCGGCGGCGCCGGTACCTACGCCTTCCTCGTCGGGTGCG
>DASQAX010000196.1:0-3393 GCA_035635535.1 Vicinamibacterales bacterium
CCGAAGCGGACGGTCGCGAACGTCGTCTCGCTGCGCGCCGCGTGCGCGCGGACGACGAGCTCGGCCAGCCGCTTCGACGCGCCCATCATGCTGATCGGATTGACGGCCTTGTCGGTCGAAATCAGGATGAAGCGATCCGCGTGATGCGTCTGCGCCGCGTCGGCCACGATCGCCGTGCCCGTGACATTGTTCTTGATCGCCTCGCACGGGTTGGCTTCCATCATCGGCACGTGCTTGTGCGCGGCGGCGTGGAAGACGATTTCGGGGCGGTGGAGCGCGAAGATCTCGTCGATGCGCGCCGCGTCGGTGACGTCGGCGATCACGGGGTGGAGCGTCACGCGGTTCTGGCGGTCGCGCAATTCCAGGTGCAGCGCGTGCAGCCCGTTCTCGTTGCGGTCGAGCATGATGCACGCCGCCGGATTCATCGCGGCAATCTGCCGGCACAGCTCGCCGCCGATCGAGCCGCCGGCGCCGGTGACGAGCACACGCCGTCCGGCAATCAGCCGGCGCAGCGGCGCGTTGTCGAGGCCGACAGGGGCGCGCGACAGCAGGTCCTCGAACCCGAGCGACCGGATGTGACTGAGCTCGAACGTCCCGTCGATCAGGTGCCGCAGCCGCGGCAGCGTCTTGATCGGGATGTTGTGCTGCTCGACGGCCCGCACGATCGACCGCAGGACGGCCGGGTCCGCATCGGGGATCGCGATCAGGATTTCGTGCGGCTTGTGGGCCGCCAGGATGCGGGTGAGGTCCTGCCGCGACCCGAGGACCGGCACGCCGTGGATCCGATGGCCGACGGTGGCGTCGTCTTCGCTGATGAGTCCAACCGGCTCGTAGCCGTAATCGGGACGGGCCCGCATTTCACGAACGAGCATTTCGCCGACGGCGCCCGCGCCGACGATCAGCAGGCGCTTGACCGACGCCTGCGACGAACCGTTCCGGCGCTGCCAGGGCGCGATGAGCTCCGCCAGCAGGTGGGGTGAGATACGCGAGCCGGCGAGCGCAGCCGCCACGACGATCGCGTCGATGATGAAGATCGAACGCGGATAGACGGCCGGGCCGAGCGGGCTGCTCGCCAGCGCGACGAAGATCACCGAGCTGACAACGACCGCCTTGAGGATGGCGATCACGTCGTACAGGCCCGTGTAGCCCCAGATGTCCCTGTACAGCCCGAACGACCTGAACGTCAGCGCGCGGACGAGGATCAGCCACGGCAGCATCTGGAGCCACGAGGCCACCGCCCACTCGGGCGGATTGGCGTCGAACCGGAGCGCGACGGCCGCCGCGTTGGCCGCGGCGACGAGCGCCAGCTGCACGGCGACCGACAGGTAACGATGCAATCGGAGGGGGAGGGTAAAAGTGGTAATCACGATCAGACCGCCAGCGCCTGCCGGAGCGGGACCGCCGCATGCGCGGTCCGCGTGTGAACGTCGTCAACCGCCGCAATGACACGGCACTGCTCGCCGAGCGAGAGGCTCGAGCCGCTCGGCAGGCACAGGCCGTCGAGAAACAGCCCGCGCGCGATGCCGCCGCCGCGCGTGCTGCAGTCGCGGAAAGCCGGCTGCAGGTGCAGCGGCTTCCACACGGGGCGCGATTCGATGCCCTGCGCCTCGAGGTGCATCCGCACCTGGTCGCGGGTGGTGCCGAACGCATCCGCCGCGATGCGGATGCAGGTGAGCCAGCCGTTCGAGCGGCCGTAGGCCGCTTCCGGCATGAACGAGATGCCCGGCTGGGTGAGCGCGGAGCGATACCACTGGTTGATTTCGCGGCGGATCGCCACCTTGCCGACAAGCGTCGCGAGCTGCCCGCGGCCGACGGCCGCGAGCAGGTTGCTCATGCGGTAGTTGTAGCCAACCTCGAGGTGCTCGTAGTGCGCGACCGGCTCGCGCGCCTGCGTCGCCAGGTGGCGGACCCGTTCGGCCACCGCGCGGTCGTGCGACACGAGCATGCCGCCGCCGCCGGTCGTGATGATCTTGTTGCCGTTGAACGAGAACGCCGCGCACAGCCCGAATCCGCCCGCCGGGACGCCGCGGTACGACGCGCCGAGCGCCTCGGCGGCATCAGCGATCAGCGGCACGCCGTAGCGGTCGGTGACGTGCAGCAGCCGGTCGTAGTCCGCGCACTGACCGTAGAGATCGACGGCGATGACGGCGCCGACGCGGCGGCCGCTCTTCGCGCACGCGGCGAGTTCCTCGGCCACGAGGTCCGGGTCGAGCGTCCAGGTGTCCGGCGACACGTCCACGAACACCGGCTGCGCGCCGACGTAGACCGCGGCATTGGCGGTCGCCGCGAAGGTGAGCGTGGACGTGATGACGCGGTCGCCGCGCCGCACGCCCGCCGCGAGCAGCCCGAGGTGCAGGGCCGCGGTCCCGCTCGAGAGCGCGACGGCATGGTGCACGCCGATCGTCTCCGCGAATTCCCGCTCGAACGCGTCGATCTGCGGACCGACGGGCGCAATCCAGTTCGAATCGAACGCCTCGAGCAGCAGGCGGCGCTCCTCGATCCCGACGTCGGGCGGCGACAGGAGGATGCGCTTCATCGCGCCGCCCCGACCAGGTTGAGATGCGCCCACCGCACGATTGGCGCGGCCGGCGTGCCGATCACGGTCGTGTACGGCGGCACGTCGCGCGTCACGACGGCGCCGGCGCCGACGACCGCGTCGTGCCCGATGGTCACGCGCGGCAGAACGACCGCGCCGATGCCGACGAGCGCGCGATCGCCGATCGTCACCTCGCCGCCGATGCGCGCGCCCGGCGCGATGTGCACGTAGTCGCCGACGCGGCAGTGGTGATCGACGCTGCACGCCGTGTTGAGGATGACGCCGCGGCCGATCGTGGCCGCAGTGGAGGCGATGGCGCCGGCACAGAACATCGAGCCGTCGCCGGTCTCGACGCCTGCCGACACGATCGCGGACGCGTGACGCACGGTGGCGAAACGTTCGCCGTCCGCGCCCAGGCGCATGGTGATGCGGGCGCGCGTCTCGTTTTCGCCAATCGCCACGACCAGCGCGTCGTGCGCCACGTCACGCACGGCGCCGAGCGGGCCGAGCACGTCATGACGGCCGCAGCGGTCGTCGTCGAGGAAGCCGATGAACTGAAGCCCGGCATGGCTCGATGCGCGGACGATCTCCGCGATCACCTGGCCGTGCCCGCCGGCGCCAATCACGAGGACTCTCATTGGGGAACGGACCCCATGAACCGCTCGGCGCTGGCGTGGCCGTGCTGCGTGACGCCTCGGCGGCCGATCACCTGGCCGACCGTGCGCAGCAGGATGCCGACGTCGGTGCGGAAGGTATGCGCGCGGACGTATTCGAGGTCGAACGCGAATTTCTCGTCCCAAGTCAGCGCGTTGCGGCCGTTGATCTGCGCGAGGCCCGTGATGCCAGGGCGCACGTCG
>DASQAX010000197.1:0-4691 GCA_035635535.1 Vicinamibacterales bacterium
CGAGTTCGACGAGAAGGGCGCCTACGTCCGCGAGATCGGCGTCGGCATCTACGGCTTCCTCTTCGCGCACGTCGTCCGCATCGACCCGCAGGACAACATCTGGGTCGTGGACGAGGCCGCGAACCTGGTCATGAAGTTCGACCCGAACGGCCGCATCCTGATGACGATCGGCCGCAAGCCGGAGTCGATCAACGTCCGCAACTACGAGCCGCCGGCTCCGCCGGCAGGCGCAGCGGGACGAGCGGGTGGCGCGCCGGCCGGTGAAGGTCGCGGCGCGGCCGCTGGTCCGGCAGGCGCGGGCGGGGGACGCGGCGGACAGCAGGCGGCGGCCCCGCCGCCGGTCGTCGGCGCCGGTGTCGCCGGCGAGAGCTTCAACCGTCCGACCGACGTCGGCTGGGACGCGCAGGGCAACATCTTCGTCTCCGACGGCTACGGTAACTCGCGCGTCGTGAAGTACGACAAGAACGGCGTGTTCCTCAAGATGGCCGGCCACCGCGGCGCGGGCCCGCTCGAGTTCAACACGCCGCACGGTCTGGCCATGGACGCGCAGGGCAACGTCTACATCGCGGACCGCGGCAACAACCGCGTGCAGGTGCTCGACAACGAGCTGAACTTCAAGACCCAGTACCTGAACGTCGGCACGCCGTGGCCCGTGTGTGTCTCACCGGGCCCCCATCAGTACCTCTTCAGCTCCAACTCGAACGCGATCGGCAACTTCGACAACGGCGAGATCTACAAGATGGAGCTGGACGGCAAGATCGTCGGGCGCTTCGGTGAGGGCGGCAAGCAGATGAAGCAGTTCGGGTCGGTTCACGAGATCGACTGCCGCGACCCGAACGGCATTCTGGTCGGCGAGCTCACCAACTGGCGCGTGCAGAAGCTGATGCTGAAGGCGCCGACGAGCTCGACTCAGTAAAAAATCCCAAATCCCAAATCCCAAAAACCAAATCCCAACGTCCTTCGGGGCGTTGGGATTTTTTTTGATTTGGGATTTGGGATTTGGGGTTTGGGATTTATCTGGTCCCGCTGGATCCACCCACTCTCCACACTGTATTCCCGACGTCGTCGGCGACCAGCAGCGACCCGTCCTTCGCGATCGCGACGCCGACCGGGCGGCCCATCGCGTCATCACCTCTCGGCGTCAGGAACCCGGTGAGCACGTCGATCGGCTCGCCCGACGGGCGGCCGTCCGCGAACGGCACGAAGATCACCTTGTATCCGCTGCGCGGCTGGCGGTTCCACGACCCGTGCTGGCCGACGAACATGCCGTGCTCGAAGCGCGGCGGCAGCGACGTCGACGAAGCCCAGGCGAGGCCCAGCGATGCGGTGTGCGGGCCGAGCGCGTAGTCGGGCGGAATCGCCTTCGCCACGAGTTCCGGGCGCTGCGGCTTGACGCGCGCGTCGACGTGTTGGCCGTAGTAGCTGTACGGCCACCCGTAGAACGCGCCGTCGCGCACGGAGGTCATGTAGTCGGGGACCAGGTCGCTGCCGAGCTCGTCGCGCTCGTTGACGGCGACCCACAGCGCGTGCGTTTGAGGCTCCCACGTCATGCCGACGGGATTGCGGAGTCCCGACGCAAAGATGCGATGCGCGCCGGTCGCGGCGTCGATCTCCCATATCGCGGCGCGCCCATCCTCCGCCTCGATGCCGTTCTCCGCGACGTTGCTGTTGGAGCCGACGGCGACATACAGCTTCGATCCGTCCGCGCTCGCGATCACGTTCTTCGTCCAGTGATGGTTGATGGGACCGCCGGGCAGGTCCGCGACCTTCACCGCAGGCGCGCTGATCTGTGTCTGACCCGGCGAGTACGGGAACTTGACCAGCGTATCCGCATTCGCCACGTAGAACGTGTTGCCGGCCAGCGCCATGCCGAAGGGCCCGTTGAGCCCGGCGTCGCGTCACCCGCTTTCTTCTGATAGTGCTTGAAGAACTTTCCCTTGATGCCCTTCCCGTCCTCAGGGCGCGGAGGCGCGTTGGTCTCGGCGACGAGCACGTCGCCGTTGGGCAGCACGTACAGCCACCGCGGATGCTCGAGCCCCTGCGCGAAGGCGGCGACCGTGGTGCCCTCGGCGCCGATCGGCTTCACACCGGCGGGCCATCCCTTCGCGGTCGCGACCTTGACGAGCGGCAACACGGATGTCTTCGGCGGAGGAAGATCGGGCTGCGGGCCGACACCCGCAGAGAGCGGCAGCTGCGCCGCCGAGGCACACGCCGAGACGACGCAGGCGACGATGAGGATGGTGCAACGGTTCAGCATGCAGATCGACCTCTGGCGATCGCATGAACCTTCGCAAGCGAGGAGCCATCGCCCGGCGCCGGTGGTCCCGTTCGGCTAGACTTGCAGCGCCATGCTGACACTGCTCCTTGCGCTCGCCGCCGCCGTGACGACCTCCGCCGCGCCGCTCGATCCGGCCGCGAGCTCAGCCGATCGCGCGTTTGTCCGCGCCTCGGCATCCGGGGACGTGAAGGCGGCCGCCACGCTGATCGATCAGGACTTCACCTGGACGAGCCTCGACGGCGCGAAGCTCGATGCGGCTCACGTGCGTCAGGCGCTCCCGAAGGTCGCGATTGCCGACGAGGCCGCCGCGCAGTCGATGTCGTACGGGTACGGCGACGTCGGCGTCGTGGAGGTGAATGCCGGCAAGCTGCACACGCTGCGCGTCTGGGTGAAGCGGCCCGCGGGGTGGCGCCTGCTCGTCTATCAGGAGGTGAAGTCGCTCGACGCACCGCCCGCCGCGACCGCGGCGCCGCCCGCTACCGGCAAGTGTGAGAATCCGTGCGGCGCGGTGCCCTATACGCCGAAGAGCGCCATCGAGCGCGAGGTGATGAAGGCGTACACGTCGCTCGAGGAGGCGGCGATGGGCGGCAAGGCGCGCGAGTGGAGCGAGGTGGCGGCGGACGAGATCGCGCTCGTCAGCGCGAACAGCGATCGCACGTTCGACAAGCCGACGCGCGCCGCGGCGATTGCGAAGGCGCAGCTTGGCAGCGTGCGCCCGACGAAGCTGCTCTCGGCGAAGCTCTTCGAAGTCGGAGACGCGGTCGTGATGACGTCGCAGCACCAAGCCGACAGCGGCCAGCATCTGCAGATCACGCGCGTGTGGATGAAGCGGGACGGACGCTGGCAGGAGACGCTCAGCTATCAGACCGCAGTACGGTGAGCGCTCATGGCACGGTGCAGCTCAAGGCAAAAGGCGGGGGCGGATTACCAGTCGCGATGCCCGACACGCGGAGGTCGCCGCGCATCAGCGGACCGGTGCCGCTGCACCGGAAGTCAACCGTCATCCAGAAGTGGCGAATGTTGCCGTTCGCAGCGTAATCGGCCTCGCGGACCGTGAACCGACCTCTCCAACCACTGCTGCAGTTGAGGCCCGCCCCGGCGAGAAATACGTTCGGCCCGTTGACGGTGGACGCGGTCACGTCGTAGGTCCCGACGGCGAGGGGCCGGTTCGGAGGCGCGGTGACTCTCGCGAACCAGGTATCGCGGCTCCCCTCTGACACCTGTACCTCCACCTGACGCCCGGAGCAGAATCCGTAGAACGCGCCTGAAGGCGGCAGCACCCGCCTCGCGGGCGCGACGCCGGAGAAATATGGCGGATCGTTCGTGAACGAAAAGAACGTCGGCTGCACGCTCCAGAGCGCGAGGCTCGCGCTCGCACTGCGCTCGGGAACCGATCCGACGATCGAGGCCTGACGATCGGCCGGAACGGCCTGCGCGGTCACATCGAAATCGGCACTGTCCCGTCCCGCGGGCACAGTCACTGATGGTGGAACGGCGACCGCTGGATCGTCGCTCGAGAGGGCGACGTTCAGGCCCCCGGAAGGCGCCGCGTTGTTCAACAACACCGTTCCATGGCCGGTCCCTCCTCCCGTCAACGCCTGAGGGGTCAAGGTCAGTCCCGACAACGTGACTGGCCCCGGCGCCGGCGGTGCAGCGATGATCGTCGACGGCGGACTCGGAGTCACCGGATTCTCTGCGAGCGGGTGCCGCTGATTGCATCCGGCACCAGCAACCAGGAGCAGCGCCGCGACTGGCAGCCGAAAAGAGCATGTTCGTGATCTCATCGTCATCCGACGTGTCGAAACAGCCGTGCGTTGACACCGACGGCGGCGCGGAGGTTCAGGTGTGATGGCCAATACGCGGGGATTGATGGCGTGTACGTCATGCGAATGGGCACGACGAGGCCGAAGCGTCCCCCGACCATGAGGTCAACGCCCATGGTGTAACCGAGGCGTTTGTCCGCGAAGTGCACGGCGTGGCGTCCACCCGTCGGAATGAGAGCGCCTTCGACGTGAGTCATTCCGCGCGCATCACCCACGGTCACCGAGGCGCCGCCCAGGACGGCGTACGACAGCAGACCCCGCGACGGAGGATTGACCCGCAACAGCGCCGACCCGCGCGATTGGCGGAGCGCAATTTCCTCGCCGTACAAGGGGCGTTGCCGTGTATTCCACGTCTGCTGTCCAAGCTCCAGTTCTCCGGCGACGCCAACCCACCGCCCTGCGAGAAGTTCCAGTCCACTCGTTCCGGCCGGCACCGCCCCGCCAAGGGCGCACAGTGTGTAGCCGACACACCGAGAGCGATCGGGACGGTCATAACTGGTTGCGGCTGCCGCGAACGCCTGCAGCTTGAGCAGCCGCACCGTGCGGTACACGGCGGCAATCTGCGCCGATCGCGACGCGAAATGCGGCGA
>DASQAX010000198.1:0-6772 GCA_035635535.1 Vicinamibacterales bacterium
CGTCGCGGCTGCCGACCAGCCGCGCGAGGCGCGAGGGCGCGAGCGCTGGGTCATCAACAAGCTGCGCGCGTTGTGCGCGTGGTACTCGAAAGGGATCGACTCGGGGTCCCACTTCCGCGTCCGGGTCAACACCGCTTCATCCCTCACGGAATTGCGCGAGACGATCCACGAGTTCTTCTTTCCGCACACGGCCGTTACAGACGTCCTAACGTTGTCCCGATAAGAACCCTATCGTTGAAGCCCGGCACGTAGCGCAATTGACACCCACTTCCACGTTTCTCCACGAAGCTTCGCGTTCGAAAATGTAACCCAAAGGGCGAAGCTCCATCCGATGGCCGTCAACAAATCATCTACCCGGGTCTTCATGAGCGTCCTCGCGCTTGGTGTCGCCGGCGCCTGCTCGAGAACGCCCGCGGGCGATCGGACGGTCGCCGATTACGACCCGAACACGGGACATCTGCGTCGAATCGTCCTCGACGCGAACAAGAACGGAAAGAACGACACCGTCAGCTTCATGGATGGCACGCGCATCATCCGCATCGAGCTCGATCTCGACGAGAACGGCAAGGTCGAGCGCTGGGACTTCTACGGTCCGGACGGCAAGCTTGAAAAGGTCGGTTTCGCCAGCCGCAACGACGGCGTGATGGATTCGCAGGCGTTCTATGAGGCCGCCGGCGTGCTGCGACGCATCGAGATCTCCACAAAACGCGACGGCCGGTTCGATCGCGCGGAGTTCTACGAGAGCAACGTGCTGGTGCGGAGCGAGGACGATACCAACGGTGACGGCCGCCCGGACAAGTGGGACTTCTACACCCCTCGGCCCGACCACGGGCCCGGCGAGCCGGCGTACGCGATTGTCTCTACCGAATTCGACGACAGCGGTTCCGGCCGCCCGGAGCGGCGTTTCGTGTACGGCCCGAAGGGCAGTATTGCGAGGGTCGAGGTCGATCGCGACGGCACCGGCAACTGGCAGTCGCAAGCGGGGAGCGTTTCCAGGTGACTTCTCCCGCGAACAATCGCGGCATCGCGCGATCGGCCGCCATGATCGAGGCCGTCTCAAGCCTCGAGCAGGCGCTCGTGGCCGACGGAGGCGTCATCATCCGCGGCGAAGCGGGCACCGGCGGCGACGTGTTCGCCCGCGCCATCCACCTGGCGTCGAGCGCGGGCGTGTGTGCCGTCGGCGATCTGCTCGCGCGCGCGCTGGAAACGCCGACGCCGAACGGCACGCCGTTCGTCCTCTTCGATTGCGCGGTCGCCAACGCCGTCGAGCGCCGACTGTTCGGCTCCGATGCCGAACGTCCGGCGCCCGAGGCGCTCGAACAGATCGGCGAGACGTCCGTTTTGTACGAGGCGCTCGGGGGAACGCTGGTGCTCGGGAACCTGTCCGCGCTGCCAAGCCGTCTTCAGATGCGCCTCGCGCGCATCCTTCGCGACGGCGAAGTCAGCATCGCTGCGGCGGAGGGACCGCAGCGCGTGGACCTTCGCCCGATCGCCCTCGTCGACGCCAACGACGACGAGGCCGTCATCCCGGACCTGCGGCGGCAGCTGTCGCAGACCGTCATCACCATGCCGCCGCTGCGCGAGCGCCGCGAGGATCTGCCGGCGCTGATTCGCCTTCAGTTGATCGACATCTGCGCCGGGCTGAACCTGCCGCCCAAACGCGCGTCGAGGCAGGCGGTCGCGCTGCTGTCCGCGCTGCCGTGGCCTGGCAACCTGCAGGAGCTCGACGGGCTGCTGCGGGTGCTCGTGTTGAAGGCGCGCGACCGCATCATCCGGCAGGCCGACGTGCTCGCGAACATCCGGCTCCAGGGCGGACCGACCACGTTGATGTACGGCGGCTCGCTGAAGCAGGCGCGGGCGCGATTCGAGCGCGAGTACGTCGCGTCGGTGCTGGCGCAGCATCACGGGCGGATGTCCGAAGCAGCCAGGACGCTCGGGATTCAGCGCACGAATCTGTATCGCAAGGTCAAGCAGCTGTCCGTCGCCCGCCGCCGCGCGGGTCATCGATGACGGAAGCCATGTCCATGACTGTTCTGCTCAACCGGCGGGTGTTTCTGCTCCTCGTTCCGGTGCTGTTCGCCGCGCAGCTGGCCTCCGCCCAGATGACCGATCCGAGGGGAACGGCCCGCATTCATATCGGTCCGATCTACGCGACGCCTGCGCTGACAGTCCAGGAATTCGGCGTCGACACCAACGTGTTCAACAACGCCGACGAGAAGAAGGACTTCACCTTCACTGTCGTGCCGCGCGCCACGATGTGGATTCCGTTCGCGCGGCGCGCGCTGCTGACGACCACGGCGGGAACCGACGTCGTGTATTTCCAGAAGTACAGCAGCGAGCGATCGCTCAATCCGCAGGTCCGGCTCCGTGGCGAAGGCGTCTTGGGCCGCTTTCTGCCGTTCGCGGAGGGGTCGTACCTGAACACCCGCCAGCGGCCGAATTTCGAAATCGACGCGCGCCTGCGGCGGACCGAGGACGCCGCGCGAATCGGTACAGCAGTCCGGCTCTCGCCAAAAACGTACGTCGAGCTCTCCGGATCGCAGACCAACGTCGACTTTGCCGCCGACGCGGTCTTCAACGATGTCAACATGCGTGAGACGCTCAACCGGACGACGCGGTCGGTGCTCGTCTCGATGCGCGAGGACCTGACGCCGTTGACCACGGTCGTCGTCCGCGGCGAAGCGGGTTCCAACCGCTTTCCCCTGTCGCCGATCCGCAACGCCGACTCAATCAGCGTCATGCCGGGGCTCGAGCTCAAGCCGCGCGCGTTGATTTCGGGGAGCGCCTACGTCGGCGTGCGCCGGTTCACGCCGAACACCCGTGCGCTGCCGACGTTCAACGGCGCGGTCGCCAGCGCGGCGTTGAACTACACGCTGCAGTCGTCCACGCGATTCACGGCCACCGTGGACCGCGACCTCGCGTACTCCTTCGAGCCGCAGCAGCCGTACTACGTCGTCAGCGGGTACGGGCTTACCGTTCGGCGCCAGATCGTCGGGCGAACCGACGTCACCGGCGGCGCCATACGTCAGCAGTATGCGTATCGGGGACTCCTCCTGTCCGCACGACCGGCCGCCGCGCCCGATCGCCTGGACGTGACGAGGACGTTCTCGGTGACCGTTGGCTACCGCTTCGGCCAGGACACGCGGCTCGGGTTCGGCGCGTTCTACCGCCAGCGCGAGTCCAACGTGGTCGGCGATCGCGATTACCAGGGCTTCCGCTTCATCACCTCGCTCGAGTACGGGATGTAACCCGGCTCACGCGGCCAGCCCTCGCCGGCAGCCGACAACCCGGACAGGACGTTCGATGGGCAACCGATGCTGGATATCGGAAGGCGGAGGCGCGTGCCTGCTCAGCAGGTGGGGCAGAGCTGATGGTCGGAGGGCCAGACCCATTTTTCGAACGGACTCCGGATGGCGAGCTTCAGAAACCGTCGAAGGCGACGAGAGCGCTTCATGTTCAGTTCACCAGAAAAAGTGCTGCGAGGGTGCACGCAAGGGCGACGAGCCGCCAGGCGCCGGTAGTCATCACGCCGGCTGAGGCTCCAAGTTGCGTACCAGCAAAAAGCTGCCGTTTCGTGCACGCGGCTGTGCGCCTCGCGGGACAAAAAGGAAAAACGTTAGAGTGTTGAGGCAATGTCCCTGAGGGTGGCCTTCGATCTTGACGGCACGATCGCCGACATGGAGAGCGCGCTGCTCCGCGTGGCCGAGCAACTGTTCGGTCCAAACGTGGCGCTGCGCCCGGCGGGCAGCGAACATCTCGACGCGCCGGCCAGCGTGGACGACGTGGCCGACAATCCAGCGAAAGTGGAGTCGCGGCCGGAAAAGAAACAGGTCCTCGGCGGCGGCCAGCTGCGCCAGGTATGGGAGCGCGTCGCCGCGACGGAGAATTTCTGGGGCACGCTCGAGGAAATCGAGCCGGGCTCGGTCGCGCGGATTGCCGCGCTCCGCGACGAGCACCGGCTCGAGGTGATATTCCTCACGCAGCGGCCGGACACGCAGGGCGACATCACGCAGCTGCAGACGCAGCGATGGCTCCGGGCGCACGGGTTCGAGCTGCCATCCGTGTTCGTGCTTCGCGGGTCGCGCGGGCTCGCGGCGGCCGCGCTGCAAATCGACGTCGTCGTGGACGATCGGCCCGAAAACTGCCTCGAGGTCGCCACCGAATCGCGGGCGCGTCCCCTGCTGCTCTGGCGCGATCCCGTCGAGCTGCTTCCACCCGGCGCGAAGAAGCTCGGCATCGAACCGGTGCCGTCGATCGCCGAGGCCGTACGGCTGATCGAGGCGATGGTGCTCGCCGCGCCGAAACCGACCTTCTTCTCGCGCCTTCGAAGCGTCATCGGCATCTAGCGGCGGGATGATTACCGCGGTCCTCCTGATCCTGTTCGTCAGCGCGACGCTGGCGCTGTGGCTCGCTGCCCTGATCCACCAGCGCGCCTCGGCGCCGGGCGGCTATCCGTTCGTGTGGCTGATGGCGTCGATCGCGCTCTGGTGCCTCACCAGCGCGTTCCACGGACTGACGCCGTCGCTCGACGAGAAGATCCTGTGGGCAAAGGTCCAGTACCTCGGCATCGCGACGGTCCCTCCGCTCTGGTTCGCGTTCCTGTCCGACTACGTCGGCGCACGGTGGTCCGCCAACCGGCGCGTCCGCATCGCGCTGGGCGCCGTCGCGACGACGACCATCCTGCTGGCGTTCACCAACGAAGCGCACCACCTCATCTGGACGTCGGTGCAGATCGCACCGAACGGTCTCGCGGCTTACGAGCACGGTACGTGGTTCTGGATCGTGGCGGTTTACCACTACGTCCTGCTGCTGGCGGGCACGTACATTCTCGTGCGCGCGATGCGGCGCTCGCCCACGGCGTTCAAGGGGCAGTTCTCGACGCTCATCGCCGCGAGCGTGGTTCCCTGGGCGTGCAACGCGGTCTACCTCTTTCAGCCGCAGCTGCTCGCCGGCTTCGACGCCACGCCGCTGTCGTTCGCGTTTTCAGGACTGCTCTTCACGTGGGCGCTCTACCGCACGTATCTCTTCGACCTGATTCCCGTCGCGCACGACATGCTGGTGGACAGCCTCAGTGACGGCGTCGTCGTCGTGGACCCCGCGGGCCGCGTGCTCGACATGAACGCGGCCGCACGCAACCTCGGCCAGCCAGGCGTGAGCTGGATCGGCAGGACCGCACAGGACGTCTTCCCGTTTCTCGGCAGCTCCGAGCTGACCCTGTCGTCCACGCCCTCGTCCACGCTCGTGATGACGTCGGACCCGGATCCGATCCACTACGACGTCCGCACCATGCCCGTACGGGCCAGGGGCGGCAGCTACGCGGCCTGGGTCATGCTCCTTCGCGACGTCTCGGCGCAGATGCGCGCGCAGGCGGAGCGCGATGCGCTCGAGTCGCGGGTGCAGGAGCAGCAGAAGCGCGAGAGCCTGAGCGTGCTGGCCGGCGGTCTGGCACACGACTTCAACAACCTGCTCGCCGGCATCGTCGGCAACGCCGACCTGCTGGCGCTGCAGATTCCTCCGTCGAGCGGCATGGGCAGCCACATCGGCGCGATCATCCTCGGCGCGCAGCGCGCCGCGGACCTCGTGGCGAAGATGCTGGCCTATGCGGGCGAGCGTCATGGTTCGATGGAGATGATCGACCTCGACGCGCTGATCATCGAGATGCTGGAGCTGCTGCGGGCGTCGGCGGCGCGCCACTGCACGCTGCAGTATCACGGCGAGCCGGCGGTGATCGTCGGCGACGCGACGCAAATCCGGCAGGTGGCGATGAACCTGATCATCAATGCCGCGGAAGCCGTCGAGGAGCACACCGGCACGGTCGTGGTGTCGACGGGCGTCGAACGGCTTTCCGCCTGGAAGCTGGCGGACATGACGTTCGGCGGCGATGCCGAGCCCGGCAGCTACGCGTTCCTGGAGGTTCGCGACAACGGTCCGGGGATGGACGCGGAGACGCTGTTACGCATCTTCAACCCGTTCTTCACCACCAAGCAGACGGGGCACGGGCTCGGCCTCGCGGCGGTGCAAGGCATCGTCCGCGGTCACCGCGGAGCGCTGCACGTCGACAGCACGCCGGGCAAGGGGTCGAGATTCTGCGTCTGGTTTCCCGTCGCTCAGCAGGCTCCCGGCTCGAGCATCCCCCGCAGCCCTTCCGCCCTCTCTTCCACGTCGAAGTCGTAAATCAGGGTATCGGCGAGCGCGGCGAAGAATCTCGTCGCGATCGGTTCGTGCGCAGGGTGGTCGAGATATGCCCGCAGGCCGTCGGTATCGTCGAATTCGAGGATGGCGGCGTACGGGAAGTCGGTGTGGATCAGGTCCTCGTACGCGCGGCCGACGCGGATGCGCTGGCCGACGGTCGCGCGCCGGATGGAGGGGATGTCGCGCAGCGCGGTCTCCCACGTGTCGAGCAGCGCGCGACGCTCCGCGACAGACACGTCAGGGCGAAGGCGGAACAGCACGACGTGCGCGATCATGGCACCGGAAGGTATCAGGTTTCATCCCTTGCGCGGACCTTTCGGGTACTTGCCGGCTGGGCGGAACGGACGTCGCGACAGCCCACGTTCCGGCGGACCGGGGGCTGGAGTGGCCGGCTGCTCGGGCTTCGGCGGTGGCGTCGGCTTCGGCTCTTCGTCGGGTCGAGGCTCTCGATTCGGTCCTTGCGGGCGCGGCGGCGGCTTCGGCTCTTCCGTGCCCTGACTTCGCGTCCAGGGCTTCTGCATCCAGGGCTTCTTCCCTGCGGGCCGCCCCCTGGCTTCAGGGCGCTTCTTCCAATCGGGCT
>DASQAX010000199.1:0-13766 GCA_035635535.1 Vicinamibacterales bacterium
CGTCATGTCGGCATCCTTGTCGACTGTGGCGCGCCCGGCAGGACTCGAACCTGCTACCCCCGCCTTAGAAGGGCGGTGCTCTATCCAGATGAGCTACGGGCGCGTACGAACGTATGTTATGCGCTCGCTCGGGTTTCTCGATGCGCGGCACCAGCGATCGAACTCGCCGTCCCGTCGGGAGGAATGGAGAGCCGGCGTACTACTCCGACCCGTCCGCGCGATCCACATCGAGATATCGTTCGCCGGCGGGCCCGCGAACGCGCACCCGCCACGGGTTGCAGCACACCTCGCAGTCCTGGACGAACGTGCCGTGGACGTCGGGCTCGACGTAGATTTCGATCTCCTCGCCGCAGTACGGGCAGGTCACCGTGAACCGATCGTCCGTCTCGTTCGACATGCTCCCCCGCCGCTAGCAACTTACCGTTTCGTGAGGCTGGCGTTGGTTCTGTCCCCGGCGATCCGATCGCGCGCGGGCCACCACGCCAAATCGTTCGACAACCGTCCCCGTCACACGCTGGTTCGCTTTTTGCGCCTTCGCCGCCCCATGCAGAACTGGCGACACCGCTGGATGTTCCCGTTGTTCGTCGCTGGACTCGCCTCGTCGTTTTGCCTGATCGGCGCGGCCTCCAGCGTCGTGACGGTGACCGTCGGACTCAACCCGGGCGCCTCGGCGATCATTCCACAGACGAACGAGGTGGTCGTCGTCAACGATCAATCCTCCGACGCGAGCGTCATCGATCCGATCGCCCATGCCGTGTCCACCGTTCACGCCGGCCTGAATCCCGCCGCGGTTGCGGTCAATCCGCAGACAGGCTACGCCTACATCACCAATTCGAACGACAACACCGTCAGCGTCATCTACGGGTACGGGGAAGGCAAGAAGAGAAAGGTCGTTCCCGTCGGCGAAGGCCCCATCTCGGTCGCGATCAACCCGAAGACGAACCGCATTTACGTCGCCGACATCATGGGCGACAGTGTTACCGCCATCGATGGGAATACCAACGAGACGACGGACATCCCGGTCGGCGCCAGGCCCCGCGGCATCGCCGTGAACGCGATCACGAACCGCGTGTACGTCGCGAACATCTGGACCGGCACGGTCTCGGTCATCGACGGGTCCGCCAACACGGTGATCGCGACGATACCGGTCGGCCAGCTGCCGTATTCGGTCGCGGTCAACCAGTCGACGAACAAGGTGTACGTGGCGAACGCGACCGAACAGGTGACGCAACCCGGGACGGTGACCGTCATCGACGGGGCCACGCACAAGACGGCCAGCGTCGTCGCCGGCATTCAACCGGCATTCGTCGCCGTCAACACGACGACCAACAGGATCTACGTGCTGGGCGCCCAGGCCAATGGCGACGTCACGGTGATCGACGGCGCCACCGGCGACACGACGCACGTGGCGATCCCGTACGGCCCCTGGGGCTTCGCGTTGCTGAACTCCGTGGCGATCAACGAGGTGACGAACCGCATCTACGTCACCGACGGCATGTCCTCGAACCTGCTCGTCATCGACGGCGCGACGAACCAGGTCTCGCTGCGGCCGGTTGGCGCCTATCCGAGCTTCGTCACCGTGAATCCCGCGAACAACCGCGTGTACGTCTCGAACAGTGGCGATGCCACGGTGGACGTCCTCGACGAGAACTGACGCGGGCGGACAGAGCAGCTGACGCTTCGCGCCCCGCCCGGACCGCGCCGATCACCGGACGGCCGGCAGCGTGCCTCCGTGTAGCGCCGCCCGTACGGCCCGGTAGTTCTTACCGGCACCCCGGGGGCGCGTGAGCCGCCGGCAGAGCGGATTGCCCCGCGAACCCTCGATAAACCGATTCTTCTCTTGCCGGCACGGCCGTTGCTCCCACGCCGGCTGACCCTCGTGCAACTCCCGGATCCCCGTCGTCTCGAGACGTTCGTCGACTCGCACCGGACACTGGCGCTGACGTCGATCGTCGCCCTGTGCCTGGCGTCGTGGACCACGACGGGGGCGGCGCTTGGCTACGTATACGCCGCGGTCCGCTCGCTGCCCGGTCCCACCGCCGTCCGCGCCGCGGCGTCGATGGCGCACGCCACCACCGTCACCGATGCGCAGGGGCGCCACGCATTCACGATCTTCGAGGAGCAGCGGCTCCAGGTTCCGCTCTCGCGCGTGTCACCGAACCTGACGCGCGCGATGATCGCGGTCGAGGACCGGCGCTTTTACGACCACGGCGGCGTCGATCCAATCCGCCTGGCGGGCGCGCTGCTGCACGACCTGGCGCGCAACCGCGCCGAGCAGGGCGGGAGCACCATCACGCAGCAGCTCGCGCGGCTCAGTTTCCTGACGCCGGACAAGACCATCCGCCGGAAGCTGCAGGAGCTCGTGCTCGCCGGCCGTCTCGAACGCACGTTCAGCAAGGATCAGATCCTCGAGCTGTATCTGAACAAGGCGTACTTCGGCGACGGGCTCTACGGAGTCGAAGCCGCGTCGCTCGGTTATTTCGGCAAGCACGCGTCCGACCTCGACGTCGCGGAGGCGGCGCTGATTGCGGGCCTCGTGAAATCGCCCTCCGCCTACGCGCCGACGGTCAACGCCACGCGTGCGCTCGCGAGGCGCGCGACGGTGCTCGACGTGATGCGCGACGCCGGCGCCATCGACGAGCGCACGTATCGCTCCGCGCTTCGATCGCCGCTGCGCCTCGACGACGCGCTGCGGCGCGAGGACGCGTACGGGCAGTACTTCAAGGAGGAAGTCCGGAAACAGCTCGTCGACCTGTTCGGATGGGAGCGCGTCTACCGCGCCGGCCTGCGTGTCGAGACCACCCTCGACGTCGACATGCAGCGCGCCGCGGAAGCCGAGGTGACGCGCGCGATCGCGGACATCGAACGGCGGCAGAACCGCCGTCCATCCGCGCGCACCGCGGAAACCGCGTTGCAGGCGGCGCTGGTCGCCCTCGACCCCCGCACCGGCGAGGTGCGTGCGATGGTCGGGGGGCGCGACTTCCGCGCCAGCCCGTTCAACCGGGTGACCCAATCGAAGCGGCAGCCTGGCTCCGCGTTCAAGCCGGTCGTCTACGCCGCCGCTCTCGAACAGGGCTATTCACCGGCAACGATCATCAGCGGGTTGAATGCGCCGGCGACGCTGTCCGAGGCAGCGTGGCTGCCGGACGACGAACATGTGGCGGACGAAGCGATGACGATGCGCGCGGCGCTTCGCCTGTCGAGCAATCGTGCCGCGGTGCGCATGCTCCAGGCCGTTGGGGTCCCTGCGGCCGTCGATTACGCGGCGCGCCTCGGCCTGGGCCGTATGCCGCCCGTGCCGTCGCTCGCGCTCGGCACGGGAGAGGTCACACTGTTCTCGTTGACCTCCGCGTTCGGCGCGTTCGCCAACGCCGGCATGCTCGCCCGTCCGGCGCTGATTCGCCGCGTGACCTCGAGCGACGGGCAGGTGCTGTACGAGTCGCCGTCGGCGTCGGCGCGCGCCGTGAGCCCGGCGACGGCGTTCCTGATCACGTCGATGCTCGAGGACGTGATCGACGCCGGCACCGCGGCCCAGGCGCGTGAGCTCGGGTTTCGCCTCCCCGCGGCCGGCAAGACCGGCACGACCAACGACTACCGCGATGCGTGGTTCGTCGGCTACACGCCACGACTCGTCACCGGTGTGTGGGTGGGATACGACCAGCCGCGCACCATCATCCGCGGCGGCTACGCCGCGCAGCTCGCCGTTCCGCTCTGGGCGCGCTTCATGAACGCGGCCACGCGCGGCGACAAGCCCGAATGGTTCCGGCCGCCGCCAGGCGTGATCGCCGTCGATATCGACGCCGCCAGCGGACGGCTGGCCACCAGCGAATGCCGGCGCGCACCCGACGCCGCCGTGCGCGTCGAATACTTCGCGCAGGGAACGGAGCCGATTGACCTCTGCCCGATCCATCGCTCCGGCCTGCTGCGCGCGCTCGTCGTACCTTCGCCGCCCTCGCCGGACGTGCTGCCGCGCGGAATCGCGATCGCGCAGGAACCGTCGACGGCGCCGCTCCAGCAGCAGGCGGCGCAGGCCGATCCCCATGGGCAGGCCGCGGACATCCGCGCCGAGGAACCGCCCGCGAAGAGGAAGCGCGGCTTCTGGTCGCGCGTCCTGGGCATCGGGAAGAGCGCGGATCGCAGATGAACCCACGCCTGGGTATCGCCATCCTGCTCGTCGCCGCCGTCCCGACGCTGGCTCGCGCGCAATCGCCGGTTCAGGCCGGCGCGTGGACGATCTCGCCCATGCTCGGCGTCGCATTCGACCCTGACGGCGACGCCTCGCTCTCGCTGGCGGGCGCCCTGGACTATTACGTGACGCCGCAGTTCGCGCTCGAGGGCGAGCTCGGGCATGTCTTCGATACGGCGCCTGACAATCCGGACGTCGACGCATCGCTGACGACGGCACACGCGGGCATCCTGTACATCCTCGATTTCGCCGCCCGGCCGTACGTGGCTGCCGGGATCGGAGCCGGCCACTACTCGGTCGAGGTGAGACCGGACCGGGGGTCGTTCGAGACGACCGAGCTCGGCTTCAACCTTGGCGCGGGACTGATCTACCCGTTGGACGACCGTGTCGCCGCGCGCGGCGACTTCAGGTATTTCAAGCACATCGACAACGTGCCCTCGTCCTGGCGCTTCTCCGGCGGTGTCACGCTGTTGCTCTCGCAGTAGCGGCCCCGATCAATTCCCGCTCGCGAGCGTGCGCCCGATCCGAGGCGCTACACTCTCCAGTGTGAACGACATTGAAACACTCGAACGGCCCTGGTGGCTGTTGCCGGTGGGGCGCGTCCACGCGTGGTGGTGGCTCCTGGTGGGCATCGCGCTGGTCGGCGCCGACTACATCATCGGGCCCCAGTCAGAGTTCCCGGTGCTCTACGTGATTCCCGTCAGCCTGGCCGCATGGTATTCGGGCCGCTCGCCCGCCATCGCGCTCGCGATCGCCGTGCCGCTCTTCCACGCCGTATTTGTCATGACCGTGATGGGGGCGACGGAAAACGCGATGCTGCTGGCGACGATGACCGTCGCGCGCGGCGCGGTGATTCTCGTCATGGCGCTCTGGTTCGCCCGCCTCTCAGAGCACGAGCGCCAGCTGCTGCGGTACGTCGTGAAGCTGGAAGGGCTCCTGCGGATTTGTTCCGTGTGCAAGAGCATCCGCAACGAACAGGGCGTGTGGGAACCGCTCGAGGCGTTCATCTCGGATCGGTCGGACGCCGATTTCACGCACGGACTCTGCCCGAGGTGCGTGGCGCGGCACTACTGACCTCTCACCTCACCCGAACTCGCGTGACCTCCTTTCGGGACGTAGATGGACGGCGCGACCGGGCGCCGCAGGAGTCGAAACGTCGCCGCCGAAGGCTCGGGGCAGTCGCAGACGAACTGAAAAGGAAACAGCCGCGGACGCGGCAGTGCTATGGGGTGGGCAGATTGTCTTCCACGACCGTCACCTGCACGCTCGTGGACGTCTCGTGTCCCGCCGCATCCCGCGCGATGGCCGTGATCGTGTGGAGGCCGCCCAGCTGACGCGTCGCCCAACCCCACTGATACGGCTGCGCCGTGATCGGGCCGCTGGCGGCGGCACCGTCAACCAGGAATTCCACGCTCGTGACGCCGACGTCGTCGGTCACGGCGGCGCTGAGCGTCACCGTGCTGCTCACCGTCGAGCCGTTCACGGGATTGGTCAGCACCAGCGTCGGTGCCGCGGTGTCGTTCGCCACCGTGACGACCGCGCTCGCCGTGGTCTGGTGTCCCGCGGCATCGCGCGCGACCGCGCTGACGGTGTGCAGTCCGTTCGAGACGCCGGCGGTGTTCCAGGATGCTTCGTAAGGTGAGCGGAAGGCGGGTAATCCACTGAGGACGCCGTCAACCAGGAACTCAACGCTCACCACACCGATGTCGTCGGACGCCGTGGCAGCTAGTAGCATTGTTCCGGTAACCGTCGGCGCGCCCACAGGGTTCGTCAGCATCACCGTCGGCGGTCCACTGTCGTTGGCCACGGTCACCGATATGCTCGCCAGCGTCTCGTGACCGGCGGCATCGCGCGCGAGCGCCCAGATAGTGTGTGATCCGTTGGCCACCGTCGCCGAGTTCCACAACCACTCGTACGGCGCGGCCGTCACGGTCGGGCCGACGATGGTGCCGTCGGCCAGGAACTCGACGCTGACCACGCCGACATCATCCGACGCCGTCGCCACGAGCGGCACCGTGCCACTCACGTGACCCTCGGGGGGACTGACCAGCGCCAGGGTCGGCGGCGCCTGATCGTTGACCACGTCCACCACGACGCTGGTCGAGGTCTCGTGTCCGGCTGCGTCGCGAGCGACGGCCGTCACCGTATGCGGACCGTTGGCCGCACCCTCGGTGTCCCACGACCAGTGGTATGGCGGTCCCGTGTCCGGCGCGCCGGAGACGACGCCGTCCACGAGGAACTGCACGCTCGTCACGCCAACGTTGTCACTCGCCGTCGCCACGAGCGCCATCGCGCCGGCTACCGGGTCGCCGTTGGTCGGACTCAGGAACGCCACCGTGGGCGGAACACGGTCGTTCGACACTGCGATGACGACGCTCGTGGTCGTCTCGTGGCCCGCGGAGTCGCGTGCGACGGCGCTTACCGTGTGGCTGCCGTTCGACGCACCAGCCGTGTCCCACAGCGTTTCGTATGGAGCTTCGATGTCTTCGCTCCCGACGAGCGCGCCGTCCACCTTGAACTGCACGCCGGTCACGCCGATGTCGTCGCTTGCGGCCGCCAGCACGCTGACGAGACCGCCAAGGGCCGCGCCTTCGACGGGGGTCGTCAACGCAACGGTCGGCGCCTGCAGGTCGTTCCGGACGGTGACCTCGACGCTTGCGGTTGTCTCGTGTCCGGCCGCGTCACGCGCGACGACGCTCACCACGTGCGCGCCGTTGGCGGCCGTCGTCGTGTTCCAGAAGCGGCCGGCAGGCGTCGCGACCCCTGCGGCGGCGCCGTCCACGAGGAACGTCACGCTGGCGACGCCGATGTCGTCGCTGACCGCGGCGGTGAGCGACACCGTTCCGCTCAGCGTCGCGCCGGCTGCCGGGCTGGTGACGGCCGCCGTCGGCGCGCCGCTGTCGTTGGCGACCGTGACGTTGGCGAAGGTGGTGGTTTCGTTGCCGGATCGATCGCGGGCGATCGCGGTCAGCACGTGGCTGCCGTTGGCTGCCGCCGTCGTCGCCCACGTCTGCTCGAACGGCGGGGCGGCGATTTCCGAGCCAAGCGGGTTGCCATCGAGCAGGAACCTGACGCCGGCCACTCCCACGTTGTCAGAGGCGGACGCGGAAATCAGGACACTCCCGAACAGCGTGCCGCCGGTTGGAGAGCTGAGCGACACGGTCGGCGAAACCGTGTCGGCCGCGCCGCGCACGGCGTCTGGAAGATTGAGCCGCCCCCTCCCCATGCCGCCCGCGGTCATCGGCTGCGCCTTGCCGAGCAGATCGGCGACCTTGCCGGGATCCGCGGCGGGGTCTACCCGCAGCAGCAGCGCGGCGGCGCCTGCGGCCAGCGGCGCGCTGAACGACGTGCCCCAGCCCGCGGCGAAATGGGCGCCCGGATACGTCGTGACGACGGCTTCGCCCGGCGCGCCAAGGCTGACGAGCGCGTCGCCGTAGTTGCTGAACGTGCTTCGTGTCGGCGGCGTGGTGCTGTTGGTCGAGCCGACACCAACGACGTTGCGCAGGCCGCCCGGGTACACGACGGTTTCCTGGCCAAGGTTGCCCGCGGACGCGACGCAGATCACGCCATGACCCGTCGCGTAATTGATGGCGCGGGTGATCTCGGGAGAGGGCGTCGTCGCGCTGAAACTCATGTTGATGACGCGCGCGCCGTGATCGACCGCGTAATAAATCGCGCGCACGACATCGAACACCGTGGAGGTGCCGTCCGCGTGGAATGCCTTGAGCGGCATGATCTGCGCGGTCGGCGCCACAAGGTGAACCAGACCGGCCACCATCGTGCCATGACCAAACGCGTGCGGCAGCAGCGACGGATCGAGAGCCGCGGCCGTGGCCTGATCGAGGATCGCGACGACGGATCCGTTGATCGTCACCGCCTGGCCGTCGAGAATCGACACCACGGATCCGTCGAGAATCGACACGACCGAGCCATCGATGTCGGTCCACTCGGAGGCAATCCCCGCGGTCTCATGGATGAAGTCGTAACCCGATACCAGCGAGCCGACGAGCGCAGGGTGATTGGGATCGACACCCGTGTCGATGATGGCCACCACGCCCGCGCCCGTGCCGACGGCCGTGTGGCTGGCCGCAAGGCCGATCGCCGTCGCCGCCGGCTGATCGACGTAGCGCACCCACACCTGGTTGTCGAAGTAGGTGGTCAGCGAGGTGTTGGAAACGCCGTCGAGGATCGAGACGACCGAACCGTTGAGCGAGAGAGCGACTTCCGGCGTCGAGATGATCGAGTTCGGCTCGAGGGTCACGATATCGGGATCGCCGCCGATGTCGGTCAGCTGGTTCGGCGCGGAAGCGCCGCTGGTCGTTCGGTTCGTCAGCGGCGCGACCGGCAAGCCCTGGGTCACGACAAAAAGGTCGCGACCGTCGAGCTGACGAACGACGATGAGGTTGTGACGCGCGGCGATGTCGTTGACGAGCGCCGCCGGCGCACGAAGGAGGAACTCGCCGTTGGCCGCGGTCTGCGCGCGCGCGTCAACCGTCGTGAGCACGAACAGCAAGCTCAGCAAACCAGGTACGGACCTGACGAGTCGTCGCGTCAGCGTCTGACGACAGCTATTCGACACACATGCTCTCCACGCGCGTAGCAAGACGAACTTGTTATCGGGGGGGTCGGGTGGGAAGGTTAACCCAACCGTGCCCGGATTGTTACAAGAATATACGGTTGGGCTAACGCGTTCTAGTGGTACCCAAGCGGGTGCGCGTGGACCGACGGCGCTCGGAAAGTCCGTCGCCAGCTTGACTTAGCGAGACTTCCAGACGTTTGCCGACATCCGGAAGCGGTACGCGGAGGAGGAGGTTGCGGGAAGGGACGCCTTCCAACTGAAACTCGCCGAAGCGGTTACTGGTGGTACTCGCCACCAGGGTAGTACGGTTTAGCAGCCAGACAGGCAGGTTGCCGGTGTTGGCGTCGGGGTTGTTGCGGGCGGCAATCTGGCCGACGAGGCTGACACGGCCGGACTCCGATTGCTGCTCTACCTGAACGTCCAGGTAGTACCCGCCGGCCTCGTACAAGAGGTGCCGGGTCGCGTCGGTTTGCGCTTCGGAGCGCATGCCCGCGGGGAGCGGGGCGAGTGCGCTGTCGTGGACCAGGCGGCCGACGAGTCGCGCGAAGCCGGTCTTTTCCGGACGATGGAGAGAGTAAAGGGCCCGGGCGTATCGCATGGCGCGATCGGGCGGCTCGTACTGGGCCTCGCCGCGCGCCGCGGCCGACACACCGCGCAGCACGCGAACGGTTCGTTCGCAGCGCGTGCAATCAGACGACAGATGCGCCTCCATGGCGGCGCGCATCCCCTCGTCAGCAACCCCGCGCGAAAAATCGGCCCAATCCCAAATGGTGAAGTGCTTCATGACTATTGACCCGCCCCTGGTTGTCCCTCTGGTGATCTGAGGGTTCCGTGCCGGTTCAAAAATATAGGCGGTTCGCGGAATTTCACGGCTTACGACGCATCGACGTTGCCAATCAGCGCAAATGGAGCCCAATAAAAGGGGTGGGGATAACGTTCCCGTAATTCGCGCATTGCCTGCTGGGCCGCCCGCGCCTTACCCCAGCCGTCATGAAGGCGGGAGTAGAACGCCTTCATGAACGCGCTCGTGCTGTTGTCGTTGACGTCCCACAACGTGAGCAGTACCGCGCGCGCGCCAGCGTACAGCAGGCCCCGCACGAGTCCAAGCTGTTCGTCCCCGCTCGCAACGACGCTGAGGCCGGTGCTGCAGCCGCTCAACGTGACGAGCTCGGCGGGCAGCTGCAACTCGTACAGCTCGTACGCGCAGAGCTGGCCGTCGCCGAGCCGGATCGACGAGAACAACGGGTTGTTACGCCGGAAGAGCCCGTGCGTGGCGATGTGGACGAACCGGCTCGTCGAGCCGTTCTGCCGCAGCTCGGCGGCCGTTGCCGCGCCGCCCAGCAGCACGCGCGTGTCCGGCAGCACCTCCGCGACCGACTCCACCTCGTCGGCGATGAAGGGCGTCGCCAGATCGGGGACGCCCATGATCAGCGCGCCGCCGCCGGCGCGCGGCTGCTTTGCCCAGCACAACCGATAGACGCTCGCGCTCGGCGCAAACGACACCGAGAAGTCGTCGATCAGATAGCGCTCGCCGTCGAACAGCGCGTGAAAGGGGAGGAAATGCAGGAGGTCGTGCGGCACGATGACGAGATGGCGCGCGTGCAGGCGGTCGCGCACCGGCGCGATCAGCACGTCGTACAGCTCGCGCAGGTGCATCAGCGTCGCGCCATGCAGCTGCTCGCCGACGGCCCCGACGAATTCGGGCCCGAGCCGGAATTTCGACAGCTGGAACTGCAGCAGCCGGAGCTCCCGCCGCACCTGCGCGATGGGGCCGAGCGGCACGATGTCGAGATCGTCCTGGCGGAGGACGCAGACGTAGAGCTGCCCCCGCGCCTGGTAGTACTCGAGCAGCACCGCGTCGGCGCCGAGGCTTTCGCGAATCTCGTCGACGCCAAAGGTGGCGCCGCTCTGCAGCGCGGAGAACTCCTCGTCGGTGCGGCGGATCTCGTCGAGCGATCGCTCGAGCTGCTTTTCGAGCGCGCGGGCGCGGCGGCGCAGCGCGTCCACGCGGCGCGTCGCGCCCTTCTGCCGGCTGGCCTCTTCGGCGTCGATCTGGTGGTAATGCCAGTTGAGCGACTGGCGGAGGTCGCGCACGGCGCTGGTCGTCTCGCCGTCGGCGCGCGGCGAGAGCGACGCGGCGCGGAACGCAATCAGGTCGGCCAGGCTCCGTGACTTCGCGTGCTCGATGTAGCCGAACGCCGCGTCCATCTGGCGGTGCGTCGGCGTGCTCGTGACCAATGCGGCGACGAGGCTCTCGTACACCGCCTGCTTGTCCTCGAAGAACGCGATCTTGAGGTTGTCGCCCTGCAGGCGGCTTCGCAGCCGCTCGAGCGAGTGGTACGCGTGGCGGAAGCCGTCGAGCGCGGCGTCGCGGTCGCCCTGCGCCTCGCGGATCAGGCCGAGCAGGAACTGCGACTGGTAGGCCAGCATCGGCGCGTCGGCCGCGGCCGGCTGCTCGACGACCGCGCGGCACGCCTCCTCGGCGGCGTGCAGGCGGCCGGCCTGCAGGTCGAGCCGCGCGAGCAGCAGCTCGCAGGCCGCGGCCCGCACCGGCACCGAGGCGCGGGCGAAGAGACGGCGCGCGTGCGCCGCGAGCTCGCGCGACGGCTGCGGCTGGCCGTCGCGGTAGAGCACGAGCGCCTCGTAGAAGTCGACGAGCGCCAGCCAGACGTCGTTGCGCTCGTGCGCGAAGAGCCGGCGGGCGCGGGCGAAGAGCGTGCGCGAGCGGCGAATCCCGCCGCGGCGGCTGGCCGCCAGCGCGAGGTTCGTCATCGCCTTCCCCTCTTCGTACAGCATGTGCAGCCGGCCGAACCGGCCGAGGGCGCGGTCCGCCAGGTCGGCGGCTTCCTCGTTGAGGTTCAGCTCGAGATAGATCTCGGACCGATCGAGGTCGCACAGGCCGCTGTGATAGCCGTCCCCGACGCGCTCGCTCTCGTCGTACGCGTCGCGGTACAGATCGAGCGCCCGCGTGTATTCGCCGCGCAGGTAGTACAGGTACGCGATGTTGTAGTCGGCCTGCAGCACGAGCAGCGGCATGCCGTGGCGTTCGCAGTACGCGCGCGCCGCGCGATAGGTGGTCAGCGCGCGCTCGAAGTCGTTCAGGTTGATGTGCGCCAGCGCGAGGTTGCTCAGGACCGCCGCGACGTCCTGCGGTTCGCCCCTCTTCGACAGCTCCTGGTGCGCGCGTTCGTACAGCGGAAGCGCCTTGTCCCACTGGTCCTGGCGCGAAAAGATGTTGGCGACGTTGGTGTCGAGGCGCGCGAGGCCGAGCGCCACGCCGTGCCGCTCGAACAGCGCGCGCGCCTGCCGCGCCGACGCGTGCGCCTCGGTGTACTTGCCGAGAAAAATCAGGCTCTGGATGGACCCGTTGAGCGTCCGCGCGACGTCGATGTCGCGCCCCGCGCGCCGGAAGAGCTTCGCCGCGGCGTCGTAGTGCTTGAGCGCGGCGCCGTGCTCGCCGCGGATGAAGCGGACGTGCCCCTGCGCCCTGATGCTCTGCGCCCGCGACAGGTCGTCGTCGAGCGCGTCGGCAATCAGCCGCGCGGCCAGCGCCAGGCGATCGGCCTGCTCCAGGTCGACGCGCGCGAGCCGCACGACGCGCCCGTACAGCTCGTCGACCACCGCGGGGTCGATCAGCTCGCGATGCCGCCGGACGAAGCTCGCGCGCGCGCGCGGCGCGTGGACGCCGGCAAGATGATCGATCAGCGCGTCGCGCGTCTGCCCGTGGCCTGCCACGCTAGAAGCCCCGACCTTCGAGCATCTTCTGAAGACGCTTGAGGCACCGGCCCCGGATGAAGCCGATCGAGCCGACCGCCAGACCCAGCTGCCGCGCGACGTCGCGGTACGGCAGCTGAGGCTCGTGGAAGAACAGCAGCGTGATCATCTCCCGGCAGCGCGGTGTCAGCTCCGCGATCGCTTCACGCATGACCTGTTCCCGCTGCACCTGTTCGACCAGGTCGGGCGACGGATCCGTCTCGAGCCGCTCCTCCTCCGCCGGCGTCAGCTCCTCCTCCGCGCGCCGGCGCATCTTCCGCTTCCACTGAAACGCCTGGTGCGCCGTCACCGTGATGAGCCAGCTGCGGAACGACGCGCGCTTGCGGAGGCGCGGCAGCTCGGAGAGCAGCTCCACGCAGACCGACTGGAAGATGTCGGCGGCGTCCTCGGGGGTCGCGCCGTACTTAATCGGGATCGAATAGATCAGGTTCCTGTATTTGTCGATGAGCGCGCCCCACGCGCGATCGTTGCCGTTCAGGCAGTGGCGGATGAGACGTGCGTCGCTCCACGTGCGGTCCGGACCGCGAAGTTGACGCGGAAAGCGTGGCTTGCTTACCTCATCGCGTCCCACCGGCTGGCCTCCCGCGCCAGAACAGCTCGTCGACGTTCCAGAGCGCGTGGTGGTCGAAGATCGTCGGACGCAGATTGCCCAACCCCTTCGTGGTGCCGGCGAGCACACTCGGACTGACAAGGCTGATGACGGGCAGATTCTCCGCGACGAGCTCCTGGACGCGGTCGTACAGGCGCTTGCGGGCCTGGACGTCGCGCTCCGTCAGCTGCCGCCGCATCAACGTGTCGATCTCGGCTTCCCATGGTGTCGCCGGGGAGGCCTGCTCCGGGTTCCACAGGTGGGTCCCGCCGCTCGACAGCCAGACGTTCATCTCGGTCGAGGGATCGCCATCGCTGGCGCCGAGCGCGAGGACGCACGCGTCGTAGTCGTGCGTCGTCAGGAGGCGCTGGAGGAGCGTGCGCAGCTCGAGCGTCACGACGCCCACCCGGATGCCGACCTGCTTGAGGTCGTCCTGGACGATCGTCGCAATCTGTATGCGCTCGGTGTTGCCGGTGTTGGTGACGATCGTGAAGTCGACGACCTGCCCGTCCTTGTCGACCAGCGCGCCGGCGGCATTCCACGAGAAGCCTGCGCTCCGGAGCCGCTCGCGCGCGCGATCCGGCGACCGCGACGGCCTCGGCAGCGACCGGTTGACCCACAGCTTGTTGCCCGGCGGC
>DASQAX010000200.1:0-10494 GCA_035635535.1 Vicinamibacterales bacterium
GCCTTGAGGAACGCCGTCACGGGCACGGCTTCCTTCGTTTCCTTGTCGATCATCACCGCCATGCCGATGCCGCAGTTCGGGTGGCAACCGCACGTGAGCTGGCCCCATTCGCGATCCGGCCCGTGGACGACGTCCGCCCAGTCGGTGAAGGTGGACATGAAGGAGATCGGGAACCAGTCGCGGATCGGCTCGCCGATACCCGTCTGGTTCTTCACGTCGTGCGCGAGGTGCGACAGCGTGTAGCGCTGCGCCGCGCGGCGCTCCGGCGTGATCTCCTCGTCGCGGCCCGTGAAGCTGACCGGTTGGAACGAGAGGAAGTTGATCTTCTTCGGGTTGTCGAGCGCGAACTCGATGATGCGGCCCACCTGCTCGTTGTTCACGCCGTTGACGATCGTCACGACCGGCACGATGTCGACGCCGGCGCTGTACAGGTTTGCGATCGCGCGCAGCTTCACGTCGAACAGGTTGCCGACGCGCCGGTGCGCGTTGGCCGCGTTGCCGATGCCGTCGAACTGCAGGTACGCGTAGCGGAGGCCCGCCTCGGCCGCGGCCTTCGCGAACTCCGGGCTCTTGGCGAACTCGATGCCGTTGGTCGCCGCCTGCACGCTGTTGTAGCCGACCTTGCGCGCGTAGCGGACCGCGTCGAGGAAGTACGGCGACATCGTCGGCTCGCCGCCGGAGAACTGCACCGACATCTGGCGGCGCGGCTTGATCGTGATGGCGTTGTCGAGGACCTGCTTGATGTCTTCCCACGACAGCTCGTGGACGAAGCCGACCTGGTTGGCGTCCATGAAGCAGGGGTCGCACATCATGTTGCAGCGGTTGGTGAGATCGACCGTGAGCACTGAACCGCGGCCGTGCTGGACCGTCGAGCTGCCGTGATTGTGCAGCTTCTCGTCGTTGTGCGCGCGGATGTCGCGGCCCGGAAAGACCTCCTCGAGGTGCTTGAAGAACGCCGGGTCCATCGCCATGACGTCCTCGAAGTGGCCGTGCACGGGACAGTCCTTGACCATCAGAATCTTGCCGTCGCGCTCGATGATGGTCGCCTTGATCTCGCCCACCTTCTCGTTCAGGAGGATCGAGACGTCCTTCTTGCCGTCGAGGATCTCCTGCCGTGCTTCGCGCGTGCAGGTCGGGCAGAGCGAGTCGGTCTGGCGCGGCCAGCCCAGCGGCGGCTTGGTCTTCTGATACGACTTGAGGAGCGGTTTATCGGACCACCGGGGCGTGAACGAGGGGTTCTGCTTGATCCTGTTGGCGGCGGAAAAAACGTGCCAGATGCCGTTGGCGGCAACCGAAAGCCCCTTTTCCACGTACTTCATCGGTGCGTGCATCTTTGCTCCTTCGCTGACAGGTATCAGGTGTCAGGGATCAGGTTTCAGGGGTGGCCTTGAAACCGGACAATCCGGGAGATGTTAGGGGTAGGAGACGAGAAATCGATTCAAATTCCAGCGGAATGGCATTAGACCGGTCTCAGGTGTCCTGTAATAGGTCTCAGGTGGCGGGCTAGGGAAGAGCCTGAAACCTGGACCATGCCTGAAACCTGATACCTGACACCTGATACCTGGTGGGCGCAACCCATGCGCGTAGCGCATGACCATGCGCAGATCATTGTATTTCCCTCATATGGCGCTGCTCGTCAGAATGTGCGGACCATGCGCACCTCTGACGACTTCCCGCCGCAGGCTCAAGGCCTGTATGACCCGCAAGATGAACGCGATGCCTGCGGTGTGGGGTTCGTCGTCGACATCAAGGGACGCCGGTCGAATGCGATCGTGCGCAAGGCGCTGGAAGTCCTGATCAACCTCGAGCACCGCGGCGCGTGCGGCTGCGAGGCGAACACGGGTGACGGCGCCGGCATCCTGATCCAGACGCCCGACAAGTTCTTCCGCAAGGTCGTCCCCTTCACGCTGCCGGAGGCGGGCTCATACGGTGCAGGACTGGTGTTCCTGCCGCGAGACGAGCGGGATCGCGAAACCATCGTCAACCTGATCGCCGCGGTCGTGGACGAAGAGGGCGCGAAGCTGCTCGGCTGGCGCGACGTGCCGAACGACAACAGCCTGGTCGGCGACAGCGCGAAGGCGACGCAGCCGGTGTTCCAGCAGATCTTCATCGACGTGTCAGCGGCGTTCTCAGCCACCGACTTGTCCGCCGACTCGTCCGCCGAAGCGCGACGCGCGCAGGCGGAAGCGCGACGCGCGAAGGCGGAGCGGAAGCTGTACGTGATCCGCAAGCGGATCGAGTTCGCGGCCGACAGCGTGGCGATCAACGCGCTGTCGCGGCGCTTCTTCTACATCGTCAGCCTGTCGTGCAACACGCTCATCTACAAGGGCATGCTGTCGGCGCGGCAGCTCGCGCCGATGTTCCCCGACCTGTCGGACAGCAGCCTCGAGACGTGCCTCGCGCTCGTCCATCAGCGCTTCAGCACCAACACGTTCCCGTCGTGGCCGCTCGCGCACCCGTACCGCTTCATCGCGCACAACGGCGAGATCAACACGCTGCGCGGCAACATCAACTGGATGCGCGCGCGCCAGGGGCTGCTGGAGAGCGATCTGCTCGGCGACGACCTGAAGAAGATCCTGCCGGTGATCCGCGAAGGCGGCAGCGACACCGCCACCTTCGACAACGTGCTCGAGTTCCTGACGATGACCGGTCGGTCGCTGCCGCACGCGATCCTGATGATGATTCCCGAGCCGTGGAGCGGGAACGACCTGATGGACGGGGACCGCAAGGCGTTCTACGAGTACCACTCCTCGCTGATGGAGCCGTGGGACGGTCCCGCGTCGATCGCGTTCACCGACGGGACGGTCATCGGCGCGGTGCTCGATCGCAACGGCCTGCGTCCGTCGCGCTACTACGTGACGAAGGACGACCTCGTGATCATGGCGTCGGAGGTCGGCGTGCTCGACATTCCGGCGGAGGACATCCTCGTCAAGGAGCGGCTGCACCCCGGGCGCATCTTCCTCGTCGACACCGCCAGGGGGCGCATCGTCGATGACGACGAGATCAAGCGCGAGCTGGCGGCGCAGCACCCGTATCGCGAGTGGCTCGACAGCAACCTGGTCGACATCAACGACCTGCCGCCCGCGCGCGCGGAGCAGCCCGACCATCAGACGGTGCTGAAGCGCCAGCAGGCGTTCGGCTACACGCAGGAAGACCTGCGCGTGCTGATTGCGCCGATGGCGATCGACGGGCAGGAGCCGGTCGGCTCGATGGGCACCGACACGTCGCTGGCCGTGCTCTCGGACAAGCCGCGCCTGCTCTACGACTATTTCAAGCAGCTGTTCGCCCAGGTGACGAACCCGCCGCTCGACGCGATTCGCGAGGAGCTCGTCACGTCGATGGGCTCGACCATCGGCCCGGAGCGCAACCTGCTGAAGCCCGAGCCCGAGTCGTGCCGCCAGATCGGGATCACGTACCCGATCATCCACAACGAGCACGTCGCCAAGCTCCGGCACCTGCCGCCCGATTCGCCGTTCCGCTCGACCACGCTGCCGATGATGTTCGACCCGCAGAAGGGCGGGGCCGGGCTCGAGGAGGCGATGACGGATCTCTGCCGCCGGGCGAGCGAAGCGGTGGCCGCGGGCTACGACATCCTGATCCTGTCGGACCGCGGCGTCAGCCCGAAGCTGGCGCCGATTCCGAGCCTGCTGGCCACGGCCGGCGTGCATCATCACCTGGTGCGCGAGGGGACGCGCACGCGCTGCGGGCTGGTCGTCGAGTCGGGCGACGCGCGCGAGGTGCACCACGTGTCGCTGCTGCTCGGCTACGGCGCCGGCGTGGTCAACCCGTATCTCGCCTTCGAGACGATCGACGACATGATCGCGCACGGCCTCATCGCGGGCGTCGCGCGCGAGGACGCGATCGACCATTACGTCAAGGCGCTCAACAAGGGCATCCTCAAGGTGATGTCCAAGATGGGCATCTCGACGCTGGCGAGCTACTGCGGCGCCCAGATCTTCGAGGCCATCGGGCTGAACCAGGAGTTCATCGACCGGTTCTTCACGCATACGACCTCGCGCCTCGGCGGCGTCGGCATCGACGTCATCGCGAAGGAGGCGTGCCTGCGCCACGAGCGCGCGTTCGGACGCCAGCCGGCCGGCGTGGACGAGCTGAACCCGGGCGGTGAGTACCAGTGGCGGCGTGACGGCGAATATCACCTGTTCAACCCGGACACGGTGTTCAAGCTGCAGCATGCGACGCGCAGCGGCCAGTACGGCATCTTCAAGGACTACACGCGCGCCGTGGACACCCAGAACGAGCACCGCGCGACGCTGCGCGGCCTGTTCCGCCTGAAGCCCGCCGGCCCCGCCGTCCCGATCGACGAGGTGGAGCCCGCGTCGGACATCTTCAAGCGCTTCGCGACCGGCGCGATGTCCTACGGCTCGATCAGCGGCGAAGCCCACGAGACGCTCGCCATCGCGATGAATCGCCTGGGCGGCAAGTCGAACACGGGCGAGGGCGGCGAGGACCCGGCCCGCTACGTTCCCGAGCCGAACGGCGATTCGCGCCGCAGCGCGGTGAAGCAGGTGGCGTCCGCGCGGTTCGGCGTGACGAGCGAGTACCTCGTCAACGCGGACGACCTGCAGATCAAGATGGCGCAGGGCGCCAAGCCCGGGGAAGGCGGGCAGCTGCCGGGCCACAAGGTCTATCCGTGGATTGCGAAGGTGCGCTTCTCGACGCCCGGCGTCGGCCTGATTTCGCCGCCGCCGCACCACGACATCTACTCGATCGAGGACCTGGCGCAGCTCATTTACGACCTGAAGAACTCGAACCCGCGCGCCCGCATCCACGTCAAGCTCGTGGCCGAAGGGGGCGTCGGGACGATCGCCGCCGGCGTCGCCAAGGCGCACTCCGACGTCGTGCTCATCTCGGGCCACGACGGCGGCACCGGCGCGTCGCCGCTGACCAGCATCAAGCACGCGGGGCTGCCGTGGGAGCTCGGCCTCGCCGAGACGCAGCAGGTGCTCGTCCTGAACAAGCTGCGCGACCGCATCGTCGTGCAGGTGGACGGCCAGATGAAGACCGGCCGCGACGTCGTCATCGGCGCGCTGCTCGGCGCCGAGGAGTTCGGCTTCGCCACCGCGCCGCTCGTCGTCATGGGCTGCGTGATGATGCGTGTCTGCCACCTCAACACCTGCCCGGTCGGCATCGCGACCCAGGATCCGGAGCTGCGGAAGAAGTTCGAGGGCAAGCCCGAGTTCGTCGAGAACTTCTTCCGCTTCATCGCGCAGGAAGTGCGCGAGCTGATGGCGGAGCTCGGCTTCCGCACGATGGACGAGATGATCGGGCGCGCCGACTGCCTCGACGTCGAGGGGGCGGTGCACCACTGGAAGGCGCACGGGCTCGACCTGCGGCCGCTCCTCTACATGCCCGACCTGCCCGCGAGCGTCGCCCGGCGCCGCGTGCGCGCGCAGGACCACGGGCTCGACGTCGCGCTCGACAACGACCTGATCGCCAGGAGCCGGCCGGCGCTCGAGCACCGGATGCCCGTGGAGATCGACGCGTTCATCCGCAACGCCGATCGCACGGTCGGGACGATGCTCGGGTCGGAGGTGACGAGGCGCTTCGGCGCGGCCGGCCTGCCGGACGACACGATCAGGATCACGTTCACGGGCTCGGCCGGCCAGAGCTTCGGCGCGTTCGTCCCGCGCGGCATCACGATGACGCTCGTCGGCGACGCCAACGACGGGTTCGGGAAGGGGCTGTCGGGCGGCAAGGTGATCGCGTTTCCGCCGAAGCGCTCGACGTTCAAGTCCGAGGAGAACATCATCGTCGGCAACGTGGCGCTCTACGGCGCGACTGCCGGCGAGGCCTACATCCGCGGCCTGGCCGGCGAGCGGTTCTGCGTCCGCAACAGCGGCGCGCACGTCGTTGTCGAAGGCGTGGGCGATCACGGCTGCGAATACATGACGGGCGGCCGCGTCGTCGTGCTCGGACGCACGGGACGCAACTTCGCGGCGGGGATGAGCGGCGGCATCGCGTACGTGCTCGACCGTGAGGACCGGTTCACGGTGCGGTGCAACCGCGAGATGGTCGATCTCGAGCCGATCATCGACGCGGACGACATCGACTTCGTGCGCGTCGCCATCATGAAGCACGCGACGCTGACCGGATCGCGCTACGCCGAGTCGGTGCTCGCCGCCTGGGCGGCGCTCCAGAAGCGGTTCGTCAAGGTGATGCCGCGCGACTACAAGCGGGCGCTCGCCGCAGAGGCGCGGCGGCGCGAGGACGAGGCGCGCGAGGCGTTGCTCGTGGCGGCGCCGGTCGCGGTGCCGAAGGTCCGGAAGTCCAAGCGCGGGGTGGCCGCAAAGGCGTTGCAGCAGCTCCATGGGTAAACCAACCGGCTTCATCGAGATCAAGCGGAAGAAACACCCGACGCGCCCCGTCGACGAACGCATCCGCGACTGGCGCGAGGTGTACCTGCCGTCGGCGACGAGCGACCTGATGGAGCAGGGCGCGCGCTGCATGGACTGCGGCATCCCGTTCTGCCACCAGGGGTGCCCGCTCGGCAACCTGATCCCGGACTGGAACGACCTCGTCTATCGCGACAAGTGGCGGACCGCGATCGACCGCCTGCACGCGACGAACAACTTCCCCGAGTTCACCGGGCGGCTCTGCCCCGCGCCGTGCGAAGGCTCGTGCGTGCTCGGCATCAACAACGACCCGGTCACGATCAAGGACATCGAGGTCTCGATCATCGACCGGGCGTACGCGGAGGGATGGGTGACGCCGCAGCTCCCCGCCACGCGCACGTGGAAGAAGGTGGCGGTGGTCGGCTCGGGCCCCTCGGGACTGGCGGCGGCCGATCAGTTGAACCGCGCCGGGCACCTCGTCACCGTGTTCGAGAAATCCGATCGCATCGGCGGATTGCTGCGCTACGGGATCCCCGAGTTCAAGATGGAGAAGCGGATCCTCGACCGCCGCATCGCGCTGATGGAGTCGGAGGGGATCGTCTTCCGTCCCGGCGTGAACGTCGGCGTGGACGTGGCGATGAGCCGGCTGCGGTCGGACTTCGACGCGATCCTGCTGGCCGGCGGCGCCGGGCAGCCGCGCGATCTGCCGGTGCCTGGCCGCGAGCTGCAGGGCGTCCACTTCGCGATGGAATTCCTCACGCTGCAGAACAAGCGCTGCGAGGGCGACGAGATTCCGGACGACCGGTTCATCTCGGCCGAGGGGCGCGACGTCGTCATCATCGGCGGCGGCGACACCGGCGCCGACTGCCTCGGCACCGTGCACCGGCAGGGGGCGCGCTCGGTTCACCAGCTGGAGCTGATGTCGATGCCGCCCGAGACGCGCGCCGAGAACAACCCGTGGCCGACGTGGCCGCAGATCTTCCGCGTGTCACCCGCGCACGAGGAGGGCGGCGAGCGCCTCTTCTCGGTCTCGACGCAGCGCTTCGTTGCCGACAAGAAGGGACGCGTGCGCGCGCTGCAGGGGAACAAGGTGGAGATGGTCCGCAGCAACGGCCGCCTCGAGTTCGTGCCGGTGCCGGAGTCGGACTTCGAGATCAAGACGGACCTGGTGCTGCTCGCGATGGGCTTCACCGGCGCCGAGCGCAGCCCGCTGCTCGACGACCTCGGCGTCACCATCACGCCGCGCGGCAACGTCGGGCGCGACGCGGCGTGGATGACGAACGTCGCCGGCGTCTTCACCGCCGGCGACATGCAGCGCGGCCAGTCGCTGATCGTCTGGGCGATTGCAGAGGGACGCTCCGCCGCCCGCGCGATCGATCAGTACCTGATGGGCGAATCGCAGCTGCCAGCGCCCCTTCAATAGTCGCAACCTTCGCCGGCGACGAAGCCACAGAGACTCAGAGACACGGAGGCGTTCGTGCGCGGACCCTTACAGGAACGAGATCACGAGGCCGATCGACGGTCGGCCTGCTGCGCAGGCCGACTCTACGTGGGATGCTCGCGCGTAAACAAGACATTCGAGCACCAGGCCGGTCTTGTTTACGTGCGGTCATCCCACGCAGGGCCGCCGAAGGCGGCCGTCGATTGGCCTCATCGCATCCGTTTCGATTGCCTCGTTATCTCTGTGTCTCCGTGTCTCTGTGGCCCGTCATCAGTGAAGGTTCTTCCCTTCAATCCTCAGAACGTCGCCCTGAACCCGAGCTGCATCATGCGCGGCTGATAGGCGACGTTGATGTTCGACGTCGGGGTGCCGTATCGAGTGTTGCTCTCCGCTGTGATGTACGAGCCGTAGTTCGCGTGGTTGAACAGGTTGAACACCTCGACGATCCCGTCGAAGGCGGCATGCCTGGCCAGCGCAAAGCGCCGCTGAATCCGCATGTCCACGCGATGGATCGAATTGCCGACCAGGCTGTTGCGCGGCATGACCGTCCCGTCGGGACGCAGACGGCCGCCGGTCGCGCCCGTTGCGCGGAGGTCGCCGCCGTAGTTGGTGGAGAAACGCTCGCCCGACCCGAAGAAATACAGGCCGCTCAGCTGCAGCGCGTGCGGCAGCTGCCAGATCCCGTTGAACACCATCCGGTGGCGCTGATCGGAGGCGGCCAGCGAGTACTCGCCGCCCAGGTCCGGCGCCACGGTGAACGGCACGGGAGACGACTGCGCGTCCTTGAGCACCGCGAGCAGGTAGGTTGCCGAGGCCTGCCATCCGTTGTTCATGCGGCGCGTGAACGCCGTCTGCAGCGCGTGATAGTTCGACCAGCCGTCGGAGCGGAACTGGTTGATCAGCCCGAAGTCCGGGTACGGACGCCTGCTGAAATCGGTGAACGGATAGTTCACGCCGGTCGCTGGGTTGTAGGTGAGGTTGATGTTCGGACGCGTGTAGAGCTCTGCCCGGGCGCGCGTTGTAACGTAATCGGCCTCGACCGATGCCGAGTTCGCAATCTGGCGCTGCACGCCGAGCGACCCCTGGTAGCTGTACGCAATCTGCAGGTCCGACGCCGCGAGCTGCGACGGGATCTCACGCCGCACGCACGTTGCCGTGCGGGACACCGCACACGTCGTCGCCAGCGCCTGCTCGTACGTGGGGTAGGGGCCGTTGAACGGGTTCACCGCGAAATCGGGCCGGCCGTCATAGAGGATCTCGGGATGGATCTGCTCGGTGTAGCGCTTGGTCCAGAACGACGGCTGACCGGAGATCTCGCCGAAGTACTTGCCTGCGCCACCACGGATGACGGTGCGGTCGTTCAGGCTGTAGGCAAAGCCGACCCGCGGCCCGAAGTTGTTGGTGTCGGACGGACGATTGGCCTGCAGGAACGGCAGGAACTCGATCTTCTCGGCGAAGACGCCGGTCTCGAGGTCGTAGCGGACTCCGAGGTTCAGCGTGAGCCGCTTGCGGATGCTCCAGTCGTCCTGCACCCAGCCGCCGTAGACCTTCCGCGGCGGGTTCTGCCTCCAGCTGCCCACGCCGACGACGTACTTCCGCGAGATGGAGGAGAGCGACGCGATGTTCCACGTCGAGACGTCCATCAGGTTCGGGAAGAGGCTCTCGATGTTGGCCGGAATCGGACCGCCCTGCACGTCGAGCAGGCCGTTGCAGCGGTTGCAGACGAACATCCAGGTTGCGTCGTTGAGGAATTCGCCGCCGACCTTCATGTCGTGGCGGCCGCCGCCGTTGTACGACACCGTGTAGTCGTCGCGGACTGAATACAGCTCCTGGCCGATCTTCTGCGGCGTCTGGTTGTGGGTCTCGCCGATTGTCAGGCCGCGCAGCTGGATGGACGGCGCGCCGACGCCGAAGCCGGCGGGGTGATTCGGCCACTTCACGTACGACTGCTCGTTCCAGTTGAAGCCGGCGTAGCCGAGCTTCACCTCGTTGACCGCACGCGTGCCGATGACGTTGGTCACGCTCGAGAAGAGCTGGTCCATGCCGCGGTCGAGGCTCACGGCGGAGGAGGGCGTCTTGTCGCCGCCGCCAGTGTAGCGCGGGTCGTACGGAAGGTTGTGCACCCAGTGGTTGCCGCGCAGCGTGAGGCGCATCTTCGGTGAGAACTGGAAGTCGAACCGCGCGCCCGCCTTGTGCTCGATGCGCGTGCCCGTCTGGTCGAAGTTGAACCGCGGGTACGGGGTCGTATAGATGAAGGTCTGCGGCTCGCGCTCGTACTCGTAGTTCAGGAAGAAGTGGACGCGATCCTTCCGGATCGGCCCGCCGAACGTCGTGCTCATCTGCTGGTCCGAATATGGCAGCACGCGGTGGGCAACCGAGTCCTGGGCGTTGAACCGATCGCTCCTGAAATAGCCCGAGAAGCTTCCGGTCGGCGTGTTGGTGCCCGACTTGCTGATGGCGTTCAGCTGCACGCCGCTCGACCGCCCCTGTGTCGCGTCGAAGCGGTTGGCGACGAACTCGAACTCCGCGATGGCGTCGCGGCTGTAGCGCGGGTTGCCAAAGGCGCTTCCCGCGACGTTGTTGGTGATCTGCTGGCCGTCCATGTTGATCTGGTAGGCGCCCGTGTCGCGCGGGACCGGCGATTCGCCGGCCGAATTGGCGCGGCTTCCCGGCGCCAGCAGCGACAGGTCCTGCCAGTTG
>DASQAX010000201.1:0-14638 GCA_035635535.1 Vicinamibacterales bacterium
GGACATCGGCGTCGCGAGGCCGAGCGCGCACGGGCAGGCGATGATGAGCACTGCGACCGCGTTCACGACGGCGTGCGCCATCCGAGGTTCCGGTCCGAAGACGGCCCACGCGACCGCGGTGACGATGGCGATGCCGACGACCAGCGGGACGAAGTAGCCGGAGACGACGTCCGCCAGCCTCTGGATGGGCGCGCGGCTGCGCTGCGCCCGCGCGACCATGTCGACGATCTGCGCGAGCAGCGTCTCGCTGCCGACCTTCTCGGCGCGCATGATGAGCGAGCCGGTGCCGTTCACGGTTGCGCCGACGACACGGTCGCCTGGCCGCTTTTCGACCGGAATCGATTCGCCCGTCATCATCGACTCGTCGACGGCGCTCGTGCCTTCGAGGATCACGCCGTCGACCGGCACCTTCTCGCCCGGCCGCACGCGCAGCGTGTCCCCAGGACGAACCTGCTCGAGCGGCACGTCCTCCTCCGTGCCGCCGTCGCGCACGCGGCGCGCGGTCTTCGGCGCGAGGCCAAGCAGCGCACGAATCGCGGCACCCGTCCGGCTTCGCGCGCGCAGCTCGAGGACCTGGCCGAGCAGCACGAGCGCGACAATCACGGCCGCGGCTTCGAAGTAGACGGCCACCTCTCCACCCTCGTCGCGGAAGGCGGGCGGGAAGATGTCCGGCGCCAGCGTGACGGCGACGCTGTATAGGTAGGCGACGCCGACGCCGAGGGCGATCAGCGTGAACATGTTGAGGCTGCGGTTGACGAGTGACTGCCAGCCGCGCACGAAGAATGGCCACCCGCCCCAGAGGACCACGGGCGTCGCAAGCGCAAGCTCGAGCCAGTGAAGCGACGCGAAGCCGCCCATGGAAACCGCGAGCAGCGCCGACGTCAGCACGGTGCACGTCCAGAAGCGCCGCGTCATGTCGCGGAGCTCCTCGTTCTCGGGCTCCTCCGCGGTGACGGTCAACGGCTCGAGCGCCATGCCGCAGATCGGACACGCGCCGGGGCCGTCCCGGACGATGTCCGGGTGCATCGGACATGTGTACCGAACCGGCCGGGATCCGGGATCCGGGATCCGAAGGGGTCGAGGTTCGTGCCGCAGATACCGCTCGGGGTCCGCCTTGAAGCGTTCGAGGCAGCTCTCCGCGCAGAAGTAGTACGTCGCGCCGTTGTAGTCGGCGTGGCCGGCCGCGTCGGCGGGATCGATCGTCATCCCGCAGACGGGATCGACGACCTCTTTATTTGCCGGCGTACTGACCGGGGTTGGCATCGAACTTCCTCTTGCAGATCGGCGAGCAGAAGTAATACGTCTTACCGTTGTGCTCGCTCTTCCCCGCGGCCTTCGCCGGGTCCACCTGCATCCCGCACACGACATCACGCTCCATCAGCGCTTCCTCCTCGGCGAATCCATCGCCTCCCACAGGTTAGTTCCCTTTCCGCGACGTGTCAGACGGATCCTGACACGAGGCGCACCTCGTGGACACCTGTCAGTACTGGTGCTAGCCTTGGCGTCTCCCCTGCTCCCCTTCGAAGCCCGATGTGGAGGTCGTCATGGCGACTATGTCTTTCACCGCCATGCTCCCCGAGGATTTGCTTCGCCGCATCTGCGGCGAGTTCGCGGAGATGCCAGGGCTGAGGGTCACGCAACAGCAGGCGCAGCGCCTGTGGGCCCTCGATGCGCCGACGTGCGGCGCTGCCCTCGAGTTCCTGATCAAGGAGGGATTCCTCTATAAGACGCGTACCGACCAGTACGCGCGACTGACGGATGGCCCGGTCGCGTGGCCGCCGTTCCGGATGGCGAAGGCGGGTGACACCCTGACACGATCGCGTCGCGCGGTGTAGACACCGGGGGCGCGCGCTGGTCAGTTGACGGCGAGCAGCATGACCTCGAACACGAGCGTCGAGTTCGGCGGGATCTTTTCGACCATCTGTGAGCCGTACCCAAGGGTTGGGGGAATGACGAGGCGTCGTTGTCCTCCGACCCTCATGCCAACGATGCCTTGCGTCCACCCCTGAATCGTAGGATCGATGCCCAGCCGGAACGGGAAGCTCATCGAGGAGTCGAATTGCGTTCCCTTCGATTCAGGCTTGGTCGGGTCGTAGAGCCAGCCTGTATACGAGACCGTGACGGTGCGGCCCAGGGTTGCGGTTGCGCCAGTGCCTTCCCGCATGTCCGTCGCGGAGAACGGCGCGGAGGGCGGAGCGGACGTGTTCGACGGCGAGCTCTCGCCGCCGCCACACGCGGCCGCGCTCAGCGCGATCGCGATGACGAGCGCGATGCGGACGGGCACTGTCAGCAGCGTTAGGAGCCGGCTCGTCAGTGCCAGCCAGTACACGTTGGCCCCGATGGCCGCGAACACGATCACGGCGGGCGTCAGGCCGGCAATCGCGAGCATCAGGATTCCATACGAGGGGGTCGAGTTGCCGAGAAACGATCGCCATTGCCGGCGGCCAGTACGACCGCACGGCGCACAGCCACACCAGTACGCACGTCGCGTTGTCGAACTCCGCGCGACCAGCCACAGTGGCCGGATCAAACACGCGGCGTCTCAGTCGGATCGACTCTAACCCGGACGTGAAGGTGGTGTTACACCGAATTTGCAGATGAGACGGCCGGGAGGACGTGATGAGATCTTCGTGGGCTTCGTGACTGCCGAAGGCCTTCGTGGTTATTTTCCGTTGTACAGCGTTCGAAGCGATTCGACATCGTACGCCGATAGACCGGTGGCCCTCGCGGTGCCGATGTCGTCCGCTGACTGCAGCAGCCTGCGGTAGTTGCCGAAATAGCGCGGGCCGTCGCCCGGCTGGCGGAACAGGTACATGATGTCGTCGAAGTTCCGCGTGTGCTCGAGGCCGAGCGCGTGCCCGAGCTCGTGCAGCGCCGTCAGGTACACGACGATGCCGCGCGTGAGCGGATCGACCTCGATGGGCGCGTCCGCCGCGATGTTCACCTCGGCGGCGTCGATCAGGCCGCGCGCGTCGATGTGCGGCCGCGTCTCGCCGTAGTTGCCGCCGGCCCCGTTGAAGTAGATGCGGATGCCCGCGTCGCCCGTCACGAACGTGCGCTGAAGCGAGAACGCCCCGCCCGACGCGGCCGTCCAGGTCTTCAGCGCCTTTTCGACCAGCTGGTCCCCCTGCGGCGGAAGGTTCCGGCGGTCGACGAAGACCGGAATGACCGAGTGCACCGCCCAGTGCGCGTCGGGCGAAGCCGCGAAGAGACCCTGAGGCGCGGGAGGACCGATCAACAACGTGAGGAGCAGCAGCATGGCGAAAGAATACCTCTGACCACCTCAGCCTGACACCTGGACCTTGCCTGAAACCTGATACCTGATACCTGCCGGGCGGCGACAAAAGTCTGCCCGGGCGGCGATCAATATCCACGCCGCTTGCGTGATCCAATCACCAGGCGCCGACTCCGCTGGCACGTTCCTCGCCCCGCTGACCCGCCGTCCGCCGGTTCCCCCCAGGGACATAGAAGTGGGTTATGGACAACAACGCGCAGCTGAAAGTCGTGCCGATTCAAGCGTCAGACGATGCAGCGCTGGACATCTTTCCGACTGAATCTCCGGAAAAGAACAAGGGGCGATCGAAGCTCGCGTCGATGGCCCTCATCGGCGGAGCGACCGTCGGCGTCGCCGCCGCGATCGGGGCCGCGTTCTGGCTGAACGCCCACGCGAGCGCCGCGGCCCCCGCGACCGGCTCGTTGACCGTCGAATCGGAGCCGTCCGGCGCGCGCGTGTTCGTGGACGGCAGCCCGCGCGGCATGACGCCGATCACCATCGCGCTGATAGAAGGGACGCATCAGCTCCGCCTCCAGGAGGGGACCCGCACGCAGGAGATCCCGCTGGCCATCAAGCCGGATGCGACGGTCGTGCATCACGTCACCTGGCCCGCGGAGAGCGAGGCCGCCGCGCTCGCCGCCACCGCCACGGGCAGCCTGCGCATCGTCAGCGAACCGTCGGCGGCGACCGTCACGATTGACTCGATCGATCGTGGCTCGACGCCGCTCACCGTCGCGGGGCTGAGCGTCGGCCAGCACGACGTCGTCGTCCGGAGCGGCGGAAAGATTCAGCGGCGGACGCTGCAGGTCGACGCGAACACGACGACGTCGCTCGTCATCTCGGGCGTCGAGAGCGGCACGCCGTCAGGCTGGCTGTCGGCCACCACGTCGGCGCCGCTCCGCATCTTCGAGTCGGGCAGGCTGGTGGGCAGTACCGAGAGCGATCGGATCATGCTGCCGGCCGGCGAGCACACCTTCGAGTTCAGCAGCGATGCGCTCGGCTTCTCCGCGACACGCACCGTGAGCATCGGCGCGGGCCAGACCTCGTCGGTCGCGCTGCCGATGCCGCAGGTGACGGTCAGCCTGAACGCGGCCCCATGGGCGCAGGTGTGGGTGGACGGCCAGGCGCTCGGCGCGACGCCGATTGGCGATTTCAAGACGACCATCGGCCCCCACGAGGTGATCTTCCGCCATCCGCAGCTCGGCGAACGGCGCCTGACGGCGCTGTTGACGCTCAAAGAGCCGGCGCGCGTCGCAATCGACATGACGAAACGGTGATGACGATGAAAAGCCGTATTGCCTTGCTCACGATCGTCGCTTCGATCTCGTCGGCGTCGATCGCCCTCGCCGCCGACGAACCGCTCTCCGACGCGAAGGCGCTGTTCGCGGCTGCGTCGTTCGACGGCGCCCTTGCGGCGCTCGAACGGCTCGACGCGGCAAACGCCGTCCAGCCGGAAGCGCTCGAATACAAGGCGCTCTGCCTGCTCGCGCTCGGCCGATCGGCCGACGCGCAGAAAATCACCGAAACGCTCGTGACGACGGTCCCGACGTTTGCGCCGGCCGACGGCGACCTGTCGCCGCGGTTCGCCGAGCTGCTGACCGACACGCGGCGGCGCATCGTGCCGGCGATCGCGAAGCGCCTGTTTGCCGACGCGCGCGATCAGTACCGCTCGAAGAAGAGCGCGGACGCCCGGCATGCGTTCCAGGAGGTGATGACGCTGGCCGGCGATGGCGTGTGGCGTGACACCGCCGAAGCCGAGGACCTGCGGACGCTGGCGTCCGGCTTTCTCGAGCTGATCGATGGCGCCTCCGCGCCCGCGCCGAAAGCGGCGGCCGAGCCACCGCCGCCGGCCGCGCCAACCGCCCTCGCGCCGGCTGCCGTCGCGCCCGCCGGGCCGAAGGCCGTCCCGCCCGCGTCGACCGTGGCGGCGCTCGGGCTGGTCGAGCCACCGGTGCCCATCCGCCAGGCGATGCCGAAATGGATCGCCCCCGATCGCGTCAGCGCGATGCGGACGTTCCATGGCGCCGTCAGGCTGCGCATCGGCGCCGACGGCCATGTCGTCGACGCGTCGATGGGCACGCCGACCCATCCCGACTACGACAAGCTGCTGCTCGAGGCCGCCCGGACCTGGGTCTACAAGCCGGCGACGCGGAACGGCCAGCCTATCGAGGTCGAAAAGGTGGTCGAGTTCTATCTGCAGGCGAAGTGAGCGGACACGGGCGGGTATCAGGTATCAGGTGTCAGGCATGGTCCAGGTATCAGGGGTAGTGGGCTACTTTGGGTCGCTGAGCTTGAGAAAACGGACACCGCCTAGTTAGAGCGTTGCGAAAGATATTGGCGTTCTGACTTTTTCCAGACCCAAGCACCCCAGAAATAACTACCGACAAGGGAAAGAACGATGAACGTGCCTACATTAACTATGAGTTCATAGGCCTGTTGATCGTTGAGCCCGCGTCGGTTGCCTGCAGCAATAACACCCCCAAACAACCAAAGAATAGTTAATGGACCGCCACATCCAAGCACACCCCGAACCCAAACAAAACGGCGACGGCCTTTATGTCGTGCCTTACCCCACTTTTCAATCTGCTTTGCACTCATTCTCATACGCTCGCCGAGTTCTACCCAGAAAGTCTTAGGAGCAGGATCGCCGCGCAGGGCGAGCAGAAAGCATCGAAGAAGACTACGAGGGCTAGGAAGCGTGCGCCGAAGAAGCAGGCGCGAGTATTCGCCTTGCCCGCTGTAGAGGAACAGAAGACAGCCGTCAGCTAACGCTTTTTCTTCCGTTCTTTGGACCACCTCGCCCGAGCAGCTTTCAGCGCCACTGCGCTACGTTGCTCGGGCGTCATCGTTTCTAGACGCCTTTTGCCGCCAATCTTCCCGCCGCGCGCGCCGAGGTTTGCCATGACGCGAGAGACTTCATCTTCTGTGACCTTCGGCGGATCACTCGCTGTGGTGAGGTCAACCAGATACCGCCCGAATTCGTTGAAATCCTTGGGTGGCTTGACCGCCTTGATCCGCTTGACCCGCTTTAGCATGCTTCATTGTGGCACGCTTGGAGCCAGCGCGCGAACGCCGCCGTTTTCAAAGTAGCCCACTACCCTATCAGGCCTGCAACCTTGACACGCCTGAAACCTGATACCTGACACCTGATACCTACCCGTTTCCCGACCCGGATCCGATAATTGCTCGGTGAGCGATTTTGACGATGACCTCGATCATCTTGCGTCCGAACTGAATCTCGTCGCGCCGCAGCGCACCGCCGAAGCGCCCGGCACCCACCGGTCGATTGAATCGTGGCTCCGCCGGCTGCGCGAGCTCCAGGGGAGCGACCTCCTGCTCGTCACCGGCGCGCCGCCGCTCGTGCGCACGCAGGGCCGGCTGGTGCCGACATCGGAGCTCGTGCTCGGCAACGACGACATCACCGCGGCGATCGCGCCGCTCGTCCCGTCGCGGCTGCACGACGCGTATCAGCGCGGCGCGGCCATCGACCTCGCGTTCACCGTCCGCGGCCTCGGACGGTTCCGCATGAACTATCACCGCGAGCGCGGCCGTGCCGCGGCCGCCATTCGCGCGCTGCCGCTGCGCATTCCGAAACTCGCGGACCTGCACTTCACGCACGAGATCGGCCTGCTGTCGACGCTGCCGCGCGGCCTCGTGCTGATCGGCGGCCCCACCGGCTCGGGCAAGACCACGACCCTGGCGGCGCTCGTCGCGGAGATCAACGCGCGCGACGCGCGTCACATCGTCACCGTGGAGGACCCGATCGAGTACGACCACGCCCACCAGCGCAGCGTGGTCGAGCAGATCGAGATCGGCGTCGACGCGCCCGACTTCCCCACCGCGCTGCGGTCGGCGCTGCGGCAGGCGCCCGACGTGATCGTCGTCGGCGAGATGCGCGATCCGGAGACGATGCGCATCGCGCTCGCTGCGGCGGAAACGGGCCACCTCGTGTTCGCGACGGTGCACGCGACGGACGTCTCCGCGGCGGTGGCCAGGATCGCCGACGGCTTCCCGGCGGAGCGCCAGAACGCGGTGCGCCAGGAGCTGGCGATGGCGCTCTCCGCGGTGCTGACGCAGACGCTGATTGCGACGGCCGCCGGCGCGATGGTCCCGGCGGCGGAGCTGCTGGTGGTGAGCTACGGCGCCCGCCAGCACATTCGCAAGAACGCGCTTCAGCACCTCCACCAGGAGATCACCATCACGCGCAAAGCGGGATCGTTTACGTTCGAGGAATCGCTGGGAAAGCTGGTGGAGACGGGAGCGATCGATCGGAACGAGGCGCGCCTGCGCGCGCCCCATCCCGACGAATTCGATTCGATCAAAGCCTAGCGGCGGGTCTACTTTCCGACTTCAACGATCGAGAACGTCGCGAGGTCCGGGCGCGGGCGAGGGTTCCTGTTCTGCGCCGTCGGGGCCACGGGATCGTTCTTCGTTGCGCCAATCGAAAAGATGTGATGCGTCTTCGGATCGAGCGCCACGGTGCGCGCGCCGTACATGTACTTCACGTCGGCCACCTTCGCGTACTTGTCCGGTGACTCCTCGTGGAAGATGTTGACGACGCCCATGCCGTCGCCGCCGTCGCGGCAGGTGAAGAACACGTCGCCCGTCCCCGGGTCGTAGGCAACGCCGTCAGACCCGCCGCCGATCGGCATCGATGCGACGACCTTGCCCGTATCGACATTGACGACCACGCCGACCGGCATCGCGCCCTGGCACGCGAGGAACAGCCGCCGATGCGCCGCGTCGAACGCGGCGCCGTAGCCGCGTTCACACGGCTTGGCCGACCAGGTTGCCTTCACCGTCATCGTCTTCGCATCGACCTGCGCGACTTCTCCGCTGTCGACGAGGTTCTCGAAGAGCGTCCCTTTGCCGTCGGACACGCCGGCCTCCAGCGGGCCCGGTGCCTTGATGCTGCCGACGACCTTTGCCGTCGCCGGATCGATGACGGTCGTCGTCATCGCATCCGCGTTGTTGACGTAGATCCGCCTGGTGGCCGGGTCATACATGATCCCGTCGCAATCTTCCTCATTCGTGGGGATCTTCAACGTCATCTGGTTGGTCTTCACGTCGAAGACGTAGATGACCCCCTTCGGATCGTTGCCGGTCACGAAGCCGCGATTCGCGTCCGGGGCAATCGCGACGCCGTGGATCCCCTTCATACCCGGGATGTCGGCGACGACCTTGTGCGTCGATTCATCGAGCACCATGACGTGCGTGCCCCGCGGAACGTAGATGCGGTGCGCGTCAGGGTCCACGGTGACGTAATCCCATCCGCCCTCACCGCCAAGCAGCGTCTGCTTGACGACGTGATAGCTCTGCGCGTCGAACGCGGCGGGGGCACCGAGCAGCAGCGCCGCGACAATCAGCCAGGTGTATTTACTTCGCATCGCGCGCCTCGCGCGTGATCTGCGTCACGATCTTGTTGTATTCGGTCATGACCTCCGCCACCGTGGCCATGACCGCGTCGGTGTCGGGTTTGGCCGGCATCAGCTGGCGCTCGATCGTGACCATCCCCTTCTCGATCGCGTCGTACGACTCGCGCGAGCGCTCCTTGACGAGGCCCTCGATGTTGTCCCAGTTGTCGTTGAACGCGTCGAACGACGTCTTCGCCTTCGCGAGGTGCCCCGCTTTCAGCGCCGGCGTCACCTCGCGCAGGTGCGCCCGTTCGATCCGCAGCCGCGCCACGTCGTCGTAGAGGCGATTGAGCGGCATGGCCTTCTCGACAAACGCCAGCATCTCGTCGTACTTCGCCAGCATGGCCTTCGCGTCGGCCAGGATCGCGGTCGTGTCAGGGTTCGGCTTGTTGAGCGCGTCGGTGACGGCGGTCTGGTAGTGATGCTCGATCTCGTTGTAGAGGTCCATGCTTCGCGTGCTGACGTACACCTCGACGCCGTTCCACGCGGAGTCGTAGTCCTCCATGTCGGCCTTCGCGGCCGCCGCGTTCTTCTTCTCCAGGTCCGCGATCGTTTTCGCGAGTATCGGCCGCACGGCACGCAGGCTCGTGACCTCGAAGCGAGCCGCGCCGCCCGCGCGCGCCTGTCCCGCAGAGGCAGCCAGCGGCGCCAACAGTATGCCGATGACGACGACTGACCGGTTGAAATGACGCATGATGTCCTTCTCCTTCGCGCATCGCATGTTACACCCGCGGCCATGAACGGTACGTGGGGCGGGTCCCGCGGCGGCGCTCGGGCCATGGCGTCGCGGACCCGCCGTCGAGGGGGCGGGTCCCACGGCGGCTCTCGAGCCACGGCGTCGCGGACCCGCCACCGGGCTGGACAAACCGGCGCGTTCCGACGATAGTTGCCGCCGAAAGGACACGCGCCATGAAAAGATTCCACATACCTCTTCTCTCGACGGCCATCCTGCTCTGCGCGGCGTCGGTCTTCGCACAGGCGCCGATTCAGCCGGTCAACATGAAGCAGCTGAAGCCCGATGTCTGGGCGGGGCTTGGCGGCTCGGGCGGCAACAGCACGATCTACATCGGCAAGACGAGCGTCATCGTCGTCGACGCGAAGCAGACCGAGGCGGGCGCCAAGGATCTGCTCGCCGAGATCGGGAAGATCACGCCGAAGCCGGTGACGACCGTGTTCCTCACGCACAGCGACGGCGATCACGTGAACGGCCTCGTCGCGTATCCCGCCAACGTGAAGGTGATCTCGCACGAGAACAACAAGAAGGAGCTGCAGGCCGCGCTGGCCGCGGGCGGCCGCGGCGCGCCGCCACCGGATCGCCTGCCGTCGCAGGTCACGACGAAGCAGAAGGAGACGATGACGATCGACGGCGTGAAGCTGGAGCTCTATCACTGGGCGCCGGCGCACACGAGCGGCGATCTGATCGTCTACTCGCCGGAGAACAAGATCGTCTCGACCGGCGATATCGTCGTCACCAACCGCGCCGACGACAATCCGAACATCCACATGGACAAGAACGGTTCGGTGGAAGGATGGATGGCGAACGTGAAGGGGATGATCGGCCTCAACGCGGACACGTACGTCACGGGCCACGGCGACATCCTCGCCAAAGCCGATCTCCAGCGGAAGCTGGCGGCGGTTACCGAGCGGCGAAACAAGATCGCCGCGATGGTCAAACAGGGGAAATCGCTCGAGGAGATCAAGGCGGCTCTGCCCGACGCGCCTGCGCCCGGCGCCCGTGCGGCAGCCCCGCCAGCCGCCGCGGCTGCGGCCCCCGCAGCGGGACGCGGGCCGGCACCGGGGTTCGTCGATGCGGTGTACGCGGAGCTCACGAAGAGGAAAGCAACGTAGGACACGAACCTACGCGGTGCTGCGCGTCACCTCGGCCCATCGATTCCTTCGACCTGAACGGGATTCAGGTACCAACCTTGCGCGTGCATATGGTCGGAGGAATCGATGGGCATCGAGCGCCGCGAAAAAGGACGACGTGCGGAGGTCGTGAAGGCCGTCGTGGATCACGTCGTTCACAAGGCGGAAGGCACTGTGACCCTCGAAGGATTGCAGGACTTCCTCCATATTCCACAAGACGCGGCGGGGCGGATCGTGTCAAGCCTGGTCAACGCCGGACTCGTGCGCGAGGTGCGCGATGGCGTGTGGACGCGGGTACCCGACATGCCGCCGACCACCACGTGAGCACTTTGCCATCCTCAAATTGAGCACCGGATTTCCGCCTTTGCCGAAGATCCCGGCGGACGATTTTCGTACCTGAGCTCATCGCCCAGCTCGGTGCAACTTCGTGTACCATCCGGCCATGCCGACACACGATTCCGCCCGCATGCTCGCCCGCCGATCGTTCTTCTCGAAACTTGGCTTCGGCCTCGCCGGGGGCGCCGCGGTTGGCGCAGCCGGTTCGCCGGCGCAGGCGCAGTCGCAGTCGTCGTCTGAAGGCTTCCAGCCTGCGCGCCACGCGCAGGACGACTGGTTCGATCAGGTTCCGGGCAAACACCGCTACGTGTTGGATGCGCCGAACCCGGAGGGCTTCGGCGACGCGCTCGCGTTCCTGAACAACTACTTCAACGCCAACCAGGGCGACTACGGCCTGAAGGACGGCGACCTTGCCGTCGTGCTGATTGCCCGGCACCAGTCGACGGCGTTCGCGTACAACGATGCGATCTGGGCGAAGTACGGCAAGACGATCGCGGAGCGCAACAACTTCCTGGACCCGAAGACGAAGCAGGCGCCCACGGTCAACCTGTTCAACGCGGCCGGCTACGGTCCGCAGCTGCCGAATCGCGGGAATACCATCGACGCCCTGCTCAAACGCGGACTGCGTCTCGGGGTCTGCCAGGTCTCGACTCGCGGCTATGCCGGCGCAATCGCGATGGCCACGGGATCGACGCAGGACGCGGTGTTCGAGGAGATCAAGGCGAACCTGCTTCCGAACGCGCGGCTGGTCCCCGCGGGCATCGTCGCGGTCAATCGCGCGCAGGAACGAGGCTATACGCTGGCGACCGTCGAACGGTAGGGTGTGGGTGGATAGTTGGTGGTTCGTGGTTCGTGGTTCGAGGTTCGTGGCCCCTCACGGCTAACGGCCAACGACCAACAGCGAACGACTGACCACCATCCACCATCCACCACCCACCATCTAGTTAGTATTCCCTGGCTTCGCGAACATCTTCATGAACTCGTCGTTGGCGCCCACGCGCCCGTGCGTCGGCACGTGCTGCGCGACGTCGAGCTTCAGCTTCACGATGTTCTGATACAGCGTCCTGGCCGCCGCCGTCGGCGCGGGCACCGCCGCGCCCTGCGCCGGCGGTGAGTAGAGATCCGCGTTGTAGAGGATCTTCTCCTTCGGCAGATACGCCATCAGCATGTCCTGGCTGTGGTTCCCCTGCCGCAGCGACGGGTCGCCCAGCTCGTACGCCATGTCCTGCACGTGGAAGACCTCGAGCATCCGCACGCCGTCGGTCACGACGTAGGGCGCGGTGGCGCGCGTGTCGCCACCGACCGTCTCGATCGGCGCCGGCCGCCTGCTGATCATGTACATCGGCGAGTACGTGGCGAGGCGATCCGGGTCGAGCGTCCTCGGCGCCGGGTAGAACATGATGTCGAGGTAGTACTGCTTGTTGGTGTCGTGCGTGACAATCGTCGTCCCCTGCGACAGGAACGTGCGAAGCCCGCCGGCGTGATCGAAATGATGGTGCGTGTTCACGAGGTAGCGGATCGGCTTGTTCGGCACGAGGCGGTTCGCCTCCGCGATCACCGCGAGTGAGCGCGCCTCGTTGTTCGGCGCCTCGACGACAGCGACGAAGGTGCTGAACTCGACGACCATGCTGTTGTGCGTGCCGCCGGTGAGCGCCCATACGCCGTCAGCCAGCTTCTGCGCGTCCACCCTCACCGGCGCGATCGTCGCGTTGCGCACCGCCTCCGGCACCGGCATCGTGGTGACCGGCACGTTGCCCTTCACGTCGGCGATCTTGAACTCGTAGTAGTTGTGCGCGGGGTTGAGCCGCGGGTCGCCCTGGTGGACGTGCACGAGCTGCGGAAACTTGATGCCGTTGAAGTCCTTGTACTGCGTGTAGCGCATCTCGTAGTCCATGTCGCCGTACACCGGGTTCGGGAACCAGGTGTCGACGAGCTCCACGAGATTCTGATCGTTCACGGTGACGTTCATCTTGTAGCTGCGGGCCGGGAGCCGGGATCCGGGATCCGCAATCGGGATGCTGAACGACACGATCGTCACCTTGCGGCCGAACTGCGACAGGCCGAAGTCCGACGGGCCGACGATGGGCGTCGTGATCGCGGTGGCGTCGGTCGCCGCGAGGCCCGCCTTGAGCGCCCCGTGCGGCGTCAGCGCGAGCTCGAGCTGGCGAAGGATGTGGTACGGCACCCCGTCGAGATACATGCGCGTGAACGGCACCGCCGAGGCCCCGTTCATGTCCCACGCGTACCCGCCGCCGAGGATCGAGGTCACGCGCGTGTCCGGCATCGGCACCCGGCCGAAGGTCGGATAGCTCCCCTGCCGGCGCGTATAGTCCTCGCGCGACCACTTCGCGTCGTAGTCGATGACGCGCGTGTAGTCGGCGACCTCGAAGTGCGGCCAGTCTCCGTCGAGCCCGTAGGTCTGGCCGATTTGCGACGACCAGCCGGCGCCCGAATACTGGATGGTCTTGAGGTTTTCGCCGCCCATCGCCCTGAGCGACGCCTGCAGGACGGCGCGCGCGTCCTGCGCGGAGGCGGTCGCGGCCGGCAGTCCGAGAACGACAACGAGGATCAACAGCCTTCGCACCATGAGTCCCTCCCGAAAAGAGCATGCGCAGTGTGCCATGGGCCTATAATCCCCGCAACCCGAACCACGAGGGCGCGCTCCGCGCGCAACCACGAAGCACACGAAGACAACGAGGAGATGTGCGATGACGATGAAGAAGTGGGCGTGCCTGGGACTCCTGTCGGCGCTTGCCGGATGCTCGTCGCCGCAGGCTCCCGCCTCGAATGCCACGCCGCAGGCGGCGGCGGATCCACGCTCGGATGGTGCGGAGAACGTCAGGCTGGTTGGATTCAACGACATGCAGGGACGACAGGGACTCCAGCTGACCGCGAAGTCCGACCCCGCCAATGGCAACTGGGTGTACGTCGGGCTCACGCCGAACGACCGCAACGATCCGCAGGCGTCCGACGACGCCGCGGGGAACGACGAGCCGATCCTCAACCCGATCACGGGAAAGATGGAGTGGAACGGCACGGCCATCCTGAACATCGACGACCCGGCGAACCCGAAGTTCGTCTGGCACATCCCGAACCAGGAGGCCCACGTCAACTCGCGATCGGTGTCAGTCGTGTACGACTACGGCTTCAACTCGAATCCGGCGGGTCACGATTACCTGATCCGCAGCTGGGACACGGGCAAGAAATTCAAGTTCGAGATCTTTGACATCACCACGCGCGGCACCGATCCCTCGAAGATCGTCAAGGTGTCCGAGATTACGGGGACGCCGCCGAACAACTGCGGACCCGGCTGCGGCGGCACGTTCATCCGGCGCGCGCACAAGGGGTGGTGGTCGCAGAAGTCCGGCCTGTTCTATTCCAGCTCTGGTGAGCCGGGCTATCGCGGCCTGACCGTGATCCACATCTGGGATCTGAAGGACCCGAGCCATCCGAAGTTCCTCGGGCGCGCGGCATCGCCCAGTCAGCGGGACGGCACGCCCGGTTACCAGAACGAGTACGCGCATCACCCGATGGTCGACGAGGAGAACCATCGCCTCTACATCGGCTTCCGCGGCTCCGGTCTCGCCGGCGGCTGGGACATCACCGACGTGACGAAACCGAAGATGATCTGGCTGATCGACACCAATCCGCCCGGACGCGGTCCTCACACGGTATCGCCGATCAAATACACCGAGGTCCCGAACTTCAAGGGACCCGACGGCCTGCCGCGCACCTACGCGTTCATCAC
>DASQAX010000202.1:0-6360 GCA_035635535.1 Vicinamibacterales bacterium
CGTGTTTCAGTACGCGACGTCGTTCACCGCGGCGGAGGCGCTGTCGGAGAAGGTGCTGGCGGGCGACGAAGACGCCCGGCGGCGCTACCTCACGTTCCTCGGCTCGGGAACCTCGAAGTATCCGATCGAGCTGCTGAAGGATGCGGGTGTGGACATGACGACCGACGAGCCGCTCGACTTCACCATGCGGAAGATGAACCGCGTGATGGACGAGATCGAAGAGATGATGGCGGCCAGGTCCGCCTGAAGGCGGACTCCACCGGTGGAGTCCGCCTTTACCTGCACCTACAGGATTCCCTTCCCGAGCGCCGACAGCGCCAGCTCCGTCGCGAACTCCGCGGTAGCGTTGCGGATGTCGAGCGTCGGGTTCACCTCCACGAGGTCGAGCGCGATCAGCTGGCCCGAATCGGCGACCAGCTCCATGATCATGTGGGCCTCGCGGTAGTCGAAGCCGCCCTTGACCGGCGTCCCGACGCCGGGCGCGATCAGCGGATCGCAGACGTCCATGTCGAACGAGACGTGGATGCCGCCGGTGCCTTCCGACGCGAGCTCGATGGCGCGCTCGGCGACCTTCGCGATGCCGTCGCGATCGATGTCCTTCATCGTGAAGACGTGCACGCCCGACGCCTTGATCTGTTCCTTCTCGCGCTGATCGAGGTTCCGGATCCCGACGAGCACGGTGTTGAGCGGCCGCACCGACGGCGTCGAGCCGATCGACGCGAGCTCCGCCGGCTCCTGGCCGAGCAGCGCCGCCAGCGGCATCCCGTGCACGTTGCCGCTCTCGGTGGTCGCGGGTGTGTTCATGTCGCCGTGCGCATCCACCCAGATCAGCCCGAGCGGCCTGGCAGACGTGCGCTGCAGCCAGTCGGCGCTGGCGGCCACCGACCCGGCCGCGAGGCTGTGATCGCCGCCGAGCACGAGCGGGAACGCGCCCTCGTCGAGCGACTTCAGCGTCAGGTCGTACAGCTTCTGGCAGACCTTCGCGATGTCGCGGATGTACTTCTTCTTCTTGTCGGCGGGCCGCTGCGTCTCGGGGATCGGCGCCGGCAGGTCGCCCTTGTCGACGATCGTGCGCCCGAGCGTCGCGATCTGATCGCCGATGTTGGCGATGCGGAACGCGGAGGGCCCCATGTCCACGCCGCGCCGGCCGCCGCCGAGATCGAGAGGCACGCCGATCAAGTGCACGGGTTTCATCAATTCAAAAGTCAAAATTCAAAATGCAAACAACGCATTGCTTGAAGCATCGGGGTGCACGTCGCAGCGACTTTCACTCCGTTATTGCTGACAGTTCGGGTTTGCATTTTGCATTTTGAATTTTGCATTACCTGAGTTTGTAGGACACCGACATCCCCTCCGACCCCGGCGAGACGACCGAGGTGAAGAGACGCGGATGCGTCGTGATGGCCTTCAGGAACGGCTCCATCTCGGAGGCCTTGTTCACGACGTTATGCGCGAGGAACACGCCGCCCGGCTCGAGGCGGGGGTAGACCAGCTCGAAGAAGCGCTTGTAGTCCGGCTTCCACGCGTCGAGGAACACGAGGTCGAAGGTGCCCGGCAGCTTCGGGATTTCGGCGAACGCGTCGCCGTGGACGACGCGCACGACATCGGTCAGGCCGGCCTTCTGAACGTTGGCGGCCGCCTCCTTCGCGCGCTGCGGATCGTACTCGATGGACACGACCCGCCCGTGCGACTCGCGCGCGCCGAGGCCCAGCCAGATGCCGCTGTAGCCGCTGGCGGCGCCAATCTCGAGCACCGACTTCGCGTTCCGCGTCGCGACCATGACGCGCAGAAAGCGGCCGTCTTCCTCGGAGACGGCGAGCAGCCCCTTGTCGGCGGCCCTGATGCTCTTGAGGATCGAGTCGATCGCCGGCGTCACCGCGCCGGCGGAGTTCTGCTGTGCCGCCGCGCCGACGGCGAAGAGCGCGACGAGCACGGAAGCGAATATGAAGCGCATCGCTGATGATTCTGCCACGACGGCCACGAAGACGGGGTAGCCACGAAGGACACAAAGAGCACGAAGAATAAAACACGAGGAAGACTAGGGTCGCCGGTCGGCCTGCGAAGCAGGCCGACAACGCGCGACGGGACGTCCGCGGAAACCAGCCGCTGAGAGCAATCGGTGCGGTTTGTTTCCGGCGACGTCCCGTCGCGCGTGGCCGCCTACGGCGGCCGGCGACCTTCAATCTTGGTGCTCTTTACCTTTGTGCCCCTCGTGTTCTTTGTGGCTACCCCCGTCTTCGTGATCTTCGTGGCGCGCGGTCGCCGTCTATGGTTGAATCTCCGACGGAGTTCGCCCATGACCAATGCCGCCCGCTGCGCCCTTGCGGTGGTTGCCGCGGTCCTGTGCGTCGTGGTGCTCTCAGCGCAGGACGTGTCGTTCCGCTATCCAGCCGCCCGCAAGGCGGACACGCGCGATACCTACTTCGGCACCTCCGTCGCCGATCCTTATCGGTGGATGGAGGACCTCAACTCGCCCGAGTTGAAGCAATGGATCGACGCGCAGAACGCGGTCACGGCGGCGTATCTCGACGCGCTGCCCGTCCGTGACGCCCTCAAGGCGCGCATCACGGAGCTCTACAACTATCCGCGCGTCAGCATCCCCGCATACACCGGCCGGCACTGGTTCTACTACCGCAACACCGGCCTGCAGCGGCAGTCGGTCGTCTTCGCCCGGCGGGATCTGAACGGTCCCGAGCAGATGGTGATCGATCCGAACGAGCTGTCGCCGGACGGATCGGTCGCGCTCTCGGAGTTCGCGCCCGCGCCGGACGACAGGCACTTCGTCTACGGACAGTCGGAAGGCGGCTCGGACTGGGTCACGTATTTCGTTCGCGAGCTCGGCATCGGGTCGAAGGCGCAGGACGAAATCAAGTGGGCCAAGTTCAGCAGCGTCGTCTGGACCGAGGATGGACGCGGCTTCTTCTACGAGCGCTACCCGGAACCGCCGGCGGGAAAGAGCCTCGAAGCGGCGCTGCGCGACCACAAGGTCTACTATCACGCGCTCGGCACGCCGCAGTCCGCCGACCGCCTGATCTACGAGCGTCCCGACGACCCGGGCCTGTTCCTGTGGACGTCGCGCGACGAGCCGGGACGCTATCTCTGGATCGTCACCAACAAGGGGACGGAGCCGAGGAACCAGCTGTTCGTGAAGGACCTGGTCAACCCGCGCGCGCCGCGGCTCGATGCGCCCATCAGGCCGCTCTATCCCGTGGCCGACGCGCAATACGAACCGCTCGGCGTCGTCAACGGGCTGTTATATCTCCGCACGGATCGCGATGCGCCGAACCGGAAGATTGTCGCCGTTCCGCTGGACCGCCCCGACGCGTCGAACTGGAAGACGATCGTGCCTGAAGGGCGGAACGCGATCGAGAGCGCCACGCTCGTCGCGGGAAAGATTGCGGTCAACCGCCTGGTCGACGTCGCCAGCGTGGTCGACCTCTTCAATCTCGACGGCTCGCACGCGGCCACGATCTCGACACCGGAGCTTGGCGCAATCAACGGCCCGGTGGGACGCTTCGATCGGCCGGAGATCTTTTATTCGTTCACGTCTCCGTTGCGCCCCGCCACCGTCTTCCGGTTCGATCTCCGGACGGGGACGTCGACGCCGTTCGAGCCGCCGCGCCTGACCTTCGACCCGGCGCCGTACATGACCGAGCGCGTCTTCGCGACGTCCGCCGACGGCACGCGCGTGCCCGTGTTCCTGACCCATCGGAGGGATTTGAAGAAGGACGGATCGAACCCGACGATGCTCTACGGGTACGGCGGGTTCGCGATTGCGACCTCGCCGACCTATCGCAGCGACATTCCGGCGTGGCTCGAGCGGGGCGGCGTGTGGGCGACCGCGAGCATGCGCGGCGGCAGCGAGTACGGCGAATCGTGGCACCGCGCCGGGATGTTCGAGCAGAAGCAGCGGGTGTTCGACGATTTCATCGCCGCGGCGGACTACCTGGTGAAGAACGGGTACGCCTCGCCGCGGACGCTGGGCATCATGGGCGGGTCGAACGGCGGCCTGCTCGTCGGCGCGGTGATGGAGCAGCGGCCGGACCTCTTCGCCGTCGTGCTGCCGGCCGTTGGTGTCATGGACATGTTGCGATATCAGAAGTTCACCGTCGGCGCCGCGTGGGCGACCGAGTACGGCTCGTCCGACGATCAGAAGGCGTTCGAGTACCTCTATCGCTACTCGCCGCTCCACAACATCAAGCCGGGCACCTGCTATCCGGCAACGCTCGCCACCACCGCCGACCACGACGATCGCGTCGTCCCGAGCCACTCCTTCAAGTTCGTCGCGGCGCTGCAGGAGGCGCAGGGGTGCGCGAAGCCGGTGATGATCCGCGTGGAGACCGAAGCGTCGCACGGCTACCGGCCGACGGACAAGCGCATCGCGGAGCTGGCGGATGAATGGGCCTTCGCGCTCGCGAACATCGGTCAAGAGCACAAAGAACGGTAGCGCTTCACGTCTTTGTGCTCTTGTCCACGAAGGCCGCCGCGCGCGCGGCCGTCTCGCGGCCGTCGGCGATGCAGTCCGGGATGCCGATCGATCGGAAGCCGCTCCCGGTGACAAACAAGCCCGGAATCCGCGCGAGGTGGCCTTCGATGGCGGCGAGGCGTTCGAGGTGCCCGACTTCGTACTGCGGGCTCTGGCGCGTCCAGCGGTAGAGACGGGAGAAGATCGGCGCCCCCGAAATCGACATCACCTCGCCGAGCGCCTCGCGCGCGATCGCGATCAATTCGTCGTCCGTCTGATCGAGGCGATGCGGGTCGCGGCCGCCGCCCAGGAAGCCACGCAGCAGCACATGCCCGTCCGGCGCGCGCTGCGGCCACTTCGAGGTCACCCACGTTGCCGCCAGCAGCGGGTTCCGTTCGACGCGCGGAACGACGAAGCCGCTGCCGCGCATCGCGTGACCGATCTGATCGCGCCGATAGCCGAATGCGACCGTCGCGGTCGACGCGTACGGGACCTCCGCGCAGAGCGCCGCGAGGCCGGGGTGGAGCCCGCGCAGGACGCCGCCGGCGACATACGCCGGCACCGCGAGGATGACGGCGCCCGCCTGGACCGCGCCGGCAGTCGTCTCCACCACGAAGCCGCCCGCGTGACGAAGATCGGTCACGCGCGATGACGTGCTGATGGCGCCGGGCGCGATCGCGCGAGCCAGCGCGTCCGCCAGCTCGCCGACGCCACCCGGCAGCGAGACGAAGGCGCCCTGCGGCGATGGTGTCATCCGCAGCGAGCGAAATGCGCGGATGATGCTGCCGGACTGGCGCTCGGCGTCGACCAGGCGCGGGAAGAGCGCGCGCACGGACAGGCGGTCGACGTCGCCGGCATGGATGCCGGCCAGCAGCGGCTCGGCGAGATAATCGACCGCCTCTTCGCCGAATCGCCGGTGCACGAACGCGGCGATCGACTCGTCCCCGTCGTCCCCGCCGCGCGGCATCGCGACCTCGCACGCCATCCGCAGCTTGCCGCCAATCGAGAAGAGCGACGACGCGGTCAGCGCGCTCGCGCGCACGGGGAACCCGAGAAACGATCCTTCGGGAATCGGATGCAGGCGCCCGTTGCGCAGGACGTACGCCGTTCGCGGCGTCAGGGTGGAGAGCAGGCGATCGCCGAGACCGAGCTCCCGGCAGAGCGCCACGGCCGCCGGCTTCTGCACGAGCAGGGAATCGGGGCCGCCGTCGACGACCCAGCCGTCGAAGCGGTCGGTGCAAATGACGCCGCCGAGGCGGTCGGAGGCTTCGAGCAGGAGGACGCTGACGCCGCGGCGCTGCAACTCGTAGGCGGCCGCGAGGCCGGAGATGCCGCCGCCGACGATAGCGACATCCGGGTGGTTCACCTCCTCGATGCCCGATGAACGTACTGCGCCAGCATCTGCACGTTTTCCACCGGCGTGGATGGAAGAATCCCGTGTCCGAGATTGAAGATGTGCCCCGGGCGCCCGCCCGCGCGCGTGAGCACGTCCTCCGCCTGATCGAGCATCCGGCGCGGCGGACCGAGCAGCAGTGTCGGATCGAGGTTGCCCTGGACCGCGCGGTCGAAGCCGATGTCTTCCCACGCCTCGTCAATCGGCACGCGCCAGTCCACGCCGATGACGTCGCCGCCCGCCTCGCGCAGCTCCGGGAACATCGTGGCCGTGCCCGTGCCGAAGTGAATTGTCGGCACGCGGCCGGCAATCGCATCGAAAATCTTCTTCGAGTGGGGCAGCGCGAACTCGCGGTAGTCGGCGGCGCTCAGCGTGCCGACCCAGGAATCGAACACCTGCACCGCGTCAACGCCCGCATCGATCTGCGCCCCGAGATAATCGCCGACGACGGTGGCGAACTTGTCGCAGAGCAGATGCCAGGAGTCCGGGTGGCCGTACATCA
>DASQAX010000203.1:0-2980 GCA_035635535.1 Vicinamibacterales bacterium
CGCCCGCGGACACATGGATGGGGTGGTCGAACGGCCGGTGGGTCGGCGAGACGCTGGTGATCGATTCGAAGGGGTTCCTCGGGAGCACGGTCGGCGCGCTCGACGAAGAGGGCGCGGTTCACGTCAGGTTCCTGGACCGCGCGGGCAACTATCACACCGACGGGCTCCACGTCGTCGAGCGGATCCGCCGCACCGGGCCGGATCACTTGTCGTACCAGGCGACGATCGAGGACCCGAACGTCTACACGCGTCCGTGGACGATCAGCATGCCGCTCTATCGCCGCGTCGAGCCGAACATGCGGCTCGGCGAGTTCAGGTGCGAAGAGTTCGTGGGTGATCTTCTGTTCGGTAAGTACCAGAAGAAGTAGGGCGGGTCCTTTCGGACCCGCCGAGGATCGAACAATGCGCAATCTGATGGTCGCAGCGATCGTCGCGCTTGCCGTGGCAGGCGTGGCAGCGCAAGGGCCGCCGGCGGCGAAGGGGACGTACAAGGCGCCGCGCACCGCCGACGGACAGCCCGATTTCCAGGGCTACTGGACGAACCTCACCTACACGCCGTACGAGCGGCCGAAGGAGCTCGCGAACAAGCCGTTCTACACCGAGAAGGAAGCGATCGACGCGTTCAACACGGCGGTCGCCGAGTCGCAGAACCAGGTCGTCCACTACGTGAACTCCGATTACGGCGCGACGCCGGTGCAGACGGGCGCGAAGCCGAACCTGCGCACGTCGCTCGTCATCGATCCGCCCGACGGACGGATTCCGCCGCTCATCCCCGAGGCGCAGAAGCGCGAGGCGGCGCGCACCGCGGCCGAGCGCGGCGGTCCGCTCGCGCGCACGTGGCGCGACGACCGCGGCACCGTCTGGTGCGTGTTCCACGATCGCGTGGTGCCGGCCGTCGTGGCGCCCTACGGCAGCAACTTCCACATCGTGCAGTCGAAGGACTACATCGTGTTGACGTACGAGTGGAACAGCGAGCATCGCGTGATTCCGCTCGACGGGCGTCCGCACGGCACGGTGCCGACCTACATCGGCGACTCGCGCGGCCGCTGGGACGGCGACACGCTGGTCGTCGAGACGACCAACTTCACGCCGAAGCGCACGTTCCTCGGCTCGCCGGGGACGCCGGGCGCGGTCTCGATGACGCCGTCATTCACGCTCGAGGAGCGCTTCACGCGCACGGGAGACGACACGATCGTCCACACGTACACGGTCGAAGACCCGGCGACGTGGGCGAGGCCGTGGACGGTGGAGATGCCGATGCATCGCATCAAGGGGCCGATGCTCGAGTACGCGTGCAACGAGAACAACGTGGACGCGTTCACGACGCTCAGGAATGCGCGCGCCCAGGAGGCGGGCAAGCTGCCTCCGCCGGATCGGGTCAGGAACGTCGACGATCCGAAGGCCACGGTCATCCAGCGCGAACAGAAGAGCGACGGCGCAGAGAAGTGACGTTCGCGGCGGCTGTCTCCATCGGGGTCGTCGCGCTCGGCGTGTCCGCGTCGGTGTCGCTGCGCGCGCAGCAGGCCCCTCGACCTGGCTCGGGGCAGGCGCGCACCGCGAAGGACGGCGTCTACACGGCGGCGCAGGCCGCGCGCGGCTCGGCCATCTTCCAGATGCGCTGCGCGGTCTGTCACGGCGACAGGCTCGAGGGATTAGCGGGTCCGCCGCTCGTAGGCGATGTCTTCCTCGGGCCGCGTGACAAGCAGCCGGTCTCGGATCTCTTCGACAAGATCCACAACACCATGCCGGCCGATGCGCCGGGGACGCTCGAGCCGCCGCAGGTCGCGGATCTCGTTGCCTTCATTCTGCAGGCGAACACGTTTCCCGCCGGTGGCGCGGAGCTCGGCGCCGCTGACGCGATGCTGAAGCAGATCGCGCTCGTCGCGGCCAATCCGGCTCCCGCGACGGCAGCGGCGGGGACGGCGACGGCATTCCCGGTGACCGGCACGCTGAACCAGGTGATGCGCGGCATCCTCTTCCCGAGCTCGAACGTCCTGTTCGACGTGCAGACGAAGGACCCCGGCGCGGGATCGAAGGGTGGCGTCGCGCGCGCCGATGCGTCGACGACCTCGTCCCGCTACGGCGATGTCTACGCTCCGTGGATGGTCGTCGATGCGGCGGCGATCTCGATCGCCGAGATCGGCCCGGTGCTGATGCAGCCGGGGCGCCGGTGCGAGAACGGCAAGCCGGTACCCGTCGATCGCGCCGACTGGCAGGAGTACGTCCAGGGTGTGGTGGACGCGGGCCGCGCGGCGTACCGCGCATCGCAGACGCGGAGCCAGAACGCGGTGAGCGACGCGACGAACGTGATCTCCGACGCCTGCGCGAACTGCCACCGCGTCTATCGCGACGTCCCGAGCGCCGCTCAGCGCTGCACTCCGCCCCGCTGACCGCCAATCCGACTCAACGTACCAGCTTCTGCGCAGGTCGCCGATCCGCCATGTAATCCGTATCGGTTTCTTCCCAGTATCAGACCTGTCCCAGGGGCGTGGACATGCGGCGGGCCCCGGCCGGCGGTGCGCCGGGCGCCGTCCTGATGTATTGTTACCCCCATTACGAAGGAGGGGGCGTGTATAAGACCGTTGCTTTAATGACCTTCGCGTGCTGGGCGTTGTTGACTGCGGGCATCATCGGCCAGGGCTCCGCGTCCGCGCCTGCCCGTCCCTCGCTGGACTACGAGTACTTCAAGACCAAGGTCCAGCCGATCTTCCTGAAGAAGCGCCCGGGGCACGCACGCTGTATCGCGTGCCACGGCCAGGGTACGCCGCTGCGCCTGCAGCCGCTCGACCCGGGCGCGACGACCTGGACGGAGGAAGAGTCGAGAACGAACTTCGAGGCGATGCGGCGCGTGGCCGTGCCGGGCAACATGAACAGCCGTCTGCTGAAGCATCCGCTGGAGGAATCGGCCGGTGGCGACTTCTATCACAACGGCGGCAAACACTTCGCCTCGCAGAACGATCCGGAGTGGCAGACGTTGAAA
>DASQAX010000204.1:0-5907 GCA_035635535.1 Vicinamibacterales bacterium
CCGGCGCACGACCAGCCGCGCTCGAGGCACGCGTTGACGATCGACTCGAGCGTCTCGGCGCCGTCGCTGTAGATCGAGTGCATCTGGAAGTCGCCGCGGTACTTCGCGCGCGACGGCGAACCCTTGCGCGCCAGCACCTGCCTGACGGCCGCGCGGCTCAGGTATTGCCGCCGCAGGGTGTGCAGCCGCGCAATCTCCTCGTCCTTGCCCGCCTCGCGGACGGCGCGCTCCACGAACGCGCAGCGCCCCTCGAGAATCAGCTCGCGCGCAATCCGGTCGGTGGTCGGCCCGATGCCGGAGACCGACTTGAACGTGTTGGCGGTGACGAGCGGCGTGATGTCCCGATCGATCCGCAGCACCGCCTTCGCCGCGCGCTTGTATCCCCACGCGCGCTGGCTGTCGCCCGCTACCGCCGACATGTCGTACAGAAGGCTCGCCAGCTCGAGGTTGACGTCCCGCATGCGCCAGTGTCCTCGTAATATCATTTCGGATCGGTCGCCGGATGGGACAACCACGAAGGCCGCTGATGCGGCCAGCACTGAGCTCACGGAGATCTATTTTTTCTTCGTGTGCTTCGTGGTTGCCGAAGGCCATCGTGGTCTTCACGGGCTGTGCCGCGGTCGCGCTCGGCGCGCAAGCCCAGCCACCGCCCGAGGGATTCAGCGTCGACTATCTCGATCGCGGCGCCGACCCCTGCGCCGAGTTCTACCAGTTCGCGTGCGGCAACTGGCTCACGACGCATCCGCTCCCCGCCGACCGCTCGCGCTACGGCCGCCTGCACGAGCTCGCCGACCGCAACGCCCGCATCGTCCGATCGATCCTCGAGGATGCCGCGTACACGACGTCGCGCCGCACCGCGGACGAGCAGAAGATCGGCGACGCCTACGCCGCGTGCATGGACGAGGCGACGATCGAGGCCAGGGGCGCTCGTCCGCTTCAACCGCTGCTGCGCGACATCGGCGCGGTGAGGAACCGCCAGCAACTCGTCAGGCTCGCGGCGCGCTTCTCGCACGACGGCTTCCCCTCGTTTCTCACGCTCGGCGCCGCCCCCGACTCGCACGACTCGACGAGGTTCATCGCCACGCTGGGCCAGGGGGCGATGGGCCTCCCCGACCGCGATCTCTATCTGAACGGCAACGAACGCTCGATGATGCTGCGGCGCGAATATCAGGCGCACGTGCAGCGGATGTTCGAGTTGCTTGCCGGTGCCGGGTCCGAAAGGACCCGGCCTACATCGGCAGGGACCCGGCCTACGCGCGGACCTGTAGGGCGGGTCCTTCTGGACCCGCCAGATCGCCTCGCGCAACGAGTCATGAACGTCGAGACCACGATCGCGCGCGCGACGATGGATCGTGTCGCGTTACGTGACCCGCGCCGCCGCGACAACCCGACCACGGTTGCCGGGCTGGCGACGATCGCGCCGAACATCGACTTCCCGCAGTACTTCCGCGGCGCCGGCGCATCGAACCTCCTGAACCCTCTGAATCCCCTGAACCTTCTGAACCCCCAGTACCTGCGGGACATCAGTGCGGCGCTCGACAGCCTGCCGCTCGAGTCCTGGAAGGCCTACATGGCATGGCGCGCGCTCGACGCGATGGCGCCGATGCTGTCGTCGCGCTTCGAGCGCGAGCAATTTCATTTCAACGGAGAGATCCTGAGCGGCCAGAAGGACATGCGCCCGCGCTGGATGCGATGCAGCGAGGCGGTCGCCGGCCAGCCGGGCGCGGATTCGCTCGGCGAGCTGGTCGGAAAAGTCTTCATCCAGCGGCGCTTCGGGCCCGAGGCGAAGGCGCGCATGGACGAGCTCATCACCGCGCTGCAGCGTTCGCTGCGCGAGACGCTCGCCGCGGTGGACTGGATGAGCGCCGAGACGCGCGCTCACGCGCTCGACAAGCTCGCGGCGCTCAATCGCAAGATCGGAGGACCGGAGAAGTGGCGCGACTTCAGCGCCGTCGCGATCGGGCGCGACGACTACGCCGGCAACGCGCTGCGGATCTCCATCGACGACACGCAGCGGCAGATGCGCTGGATCGGGCAGCCGGTGGACCGCTCGCTCTGGCTGATGACGCCCCAGACGGTCAACGCGTTCTACGCGCCGCAGCTGAACGAGGTCGCGTTCCCCGCGGGCATCCTCCAGCCTCCGGTGTTCGACGCGACGAAGGACCCGGCGGTGAACTTCGGCGCCGCCGGCGCGATGATCGGCCACGAGATGACGCACGGCTTCGACGACAGCGGCCGGCGCTTCGACCCGAAGGGCAACCTGATGGACTGGTGGACTCCGCGGGACGACGCGGCGTTCCGCGAGCGGGCGGCGTGCGTCGCGTCGCAGTACGGCAGTTACTCCTCGATCCCGGGCGCGAAGCTGAATGGCAACCTGACGCTCGGCGAGAACGTCGCCGACAACGGCGGCGTCCGCATCGCGTACTACGCGCTGATGGATCTGCTCTCGACGAAGGGTCCGCAGCCGGCGATCGACGGCTTCGCGCCGGACCAGCGCTTCTTCATCGCCTACGCGCAGATCTGGTGCGAGAACGCCACCGACCAGGACTTCCGCCGCCGCGCGCAGGAAGACGTCCACGCGCCCGGACGCTGGCGCGCCAACGGCGTGCTGCAGAACATGCCCGAGTTCCGGAAGGCGTTCAGCTGCAGGGAAGGGGCGCCGATGGCCCCGGTCAACGCGTGCCGGGTCTGGTAGGTTCGGAGGCGACTCTTCGAGCCATTGGCTCGAGATATTCCCAGATTGTGTCCGCGATGAACCGCGCGCCCGCCGCGTTGGGATGCACGCTGTCGGCGCCAATCAGATCGGGATTGCCCAGCACGCCGTTCATCAGGAACGGCACGAGCGGTACCCCGTACTTCATCGCCAGCTCTTCGTACATCCGGTGGAACGCGATGGTGTACTCCCAGCCGTTCAGCGGCAGCGCCTCCATCGCGCACAGCAGCACCTCGGCGTTCTGCTCCTGTGCCGCCGCGATGATCGTCTCGAGGTTCGCCTTGATCTCGGGAACGGGCACGCCTCGCAGACCGTCGTTCACGCCGAGCTCGACGACGAAGATCTGCGGCTTTTCGGCAAGCGCGCGGTCCAGCCGCCGCAGCGCGCGCGTGGTCGTGTCGCCCGACACGCCGTGGTTGAGGATCGTGTACGGCAGGCCGGCGGCCTTCAGCTTCTTCTGAATCACCGCCGGATAGGCGTCCTTCTCCGGCAGCCTGTGGCCCGACGTGAGGCTGTCGCCGAAGGCGACGATCTTGAGCGGCACCGACGACTTCGCGCCCGCGGCCTCGGCCGGGAGCGCGGCAATCAGCGCGAGGAGAAGAAGACCAGTAATCATGGATCGTAGGGCGGGCCCTTGCGGCCCGCCAGATTCGGTAGTGTAGGGCGGGTCCTTTTGGACCCGCCAGATTCACCAGGCTCCAGTGTAACAGGGAGGCGCTAATCCTTCGGACCCTCGACATGGAGCGTCAGGTAGCGCTCGTAGCCCATTTCCTTGATCTGGTGCACCTGCGCCTCCAGCCAGTCGACGTGCTCCTCCTCGTCCTTCAGCAGCTTGGTGAAAAGCTCGCGCGACGCGTCGTCGCCCGCATCGCGAGCGGCCTGGACGGCCTTGTTGTACATCCCGACCGCGTTGACCTCGAGCGCGAGATCCGCTTCGAGCTGCTCCTTGACGTTGCTGCCGACGTTCAGCGGCAGGTAATCCATGCTCGGCGTCGCGTCGAGGAACAGGATGCGCTCGATCAGTTCCTCCGCGTGCTTCATCTCGTCGATCGACTGCTTCTTGATGTAGTCGCCGAGGCCGTGGTAGCCCCAGTTGTGGCACATCTCCGCGTGCAGGAAGTACTGGTTGATTGCCGTCAACTCCTCGCGAAGCGCTTCGTTGAGATGCTCGATCACCCTGGCGTTTCCGCGCATACGCCTCCTTGTCAGTCGGCAGTCGGCAGTGGGCAGTGGGCAATGGGCAGTGGGCAGTGGGCAGTAAGCAGCGCAGGCACGACTGCCGACTGCGCGCTGACGATCATAGTCCGGTCCATACGTTGCATTCACGGCAACAGAGGAGCTGCAGCCTTCAGGCGGGCCTGAATGCGTAGTGCACGAACCGCACGCCCTGCTCGGCGCCCGTTCCCTCCTTGACCACCACCGCGCGGGCGTCGATCGGCTGCTCGAGCAGCGGTGTACCGGGCTCGCCGCCTGCCTTCGCGGCGGTCGTCAGGTAGAGGTCGTGCACCACGCCCTCGCGCAACAGCGCCCTGGCGGTCGTGCGCCCGCCGATCGCCGACACCGTGTCGATGCCGCGCGCGTGCAACTCGCGCAGCGCGGCGCGCATCGACAGCGGCTGCCCGCCGTCGATGACCTGCACCCATGGACGCGTGGCCACCCGGAGCCGCAACGACGCGGCGGCATCCGACGTCGTCACGAGAAACACCGGAAGGTCCGGCTCCTGGAACATCAACGCGGTTTCGATGCGCGGCGCGCTGCGGCTGCACACGACCACCTGCGCGGGATGCCGCGTTCTGCCCCGTTCGAGCCGCAGCCTCACCATCTCGGGGTGCCAGACCGACAAGACCAGCTCATCACTACGTGCCGTGGTTGCACCGGCCAGCACGGCGTCCACGTCCACGCGCGACAGTCCCTCGTAGATCGCGTGCTTGTCGGTCTCGCCGCCACCGAGCGTCGACGGGTCGTCGGCTCCGGTGTTGCCGTCACGCGACTCGACGAAGACAAGATTCGTTACAGGTATGTCCTCTTTGCACGACGTTCGATAGAAATCGCCGTCGAACACGGCCCGCGACCACGGATTTCCCATGGCACGGAAATCGCCAAGCTGAGCATCATCGCTGACCGTTTGATACGGCGGCAATACAGCGGCTGCGGCGGCGCGTTCGCGAGCGCGGCAGTAGTGGTCAAAGCGAACAGACACAGGTCGTACAATCAAACCATGAAGAACATCTTGCTCACCGTTGTACTGACGTTCACGGCGTCGGCGGTTTTCGCGCAGAACGCCTCGCAGGTCCAGAAGCTGTTTGAGGCGGGCCAATATCAGCGTGTCGTCGAGTCAGCTCAGCCGGACGGCGACCCCGCGGTGCTGTACACCGCTGCGCAGAGCCACCAGAAGCTGGGCGAGAACGACGCCGCGATTGAAACCTACGGCGCACTGGCCTCTCGAGGCGAGGGCGACATCTGGCACTTCATCGGGATGTCAGGTCAGCAGCTGGTGCAGGACGACACGGAAGGCGCGCTGGCATCGGCGCGTCAGGCGGTTGAAATGGACGGCGGGATGGCGGAAGCCCACTATCAGCTCGGCCTGGTCTACGCCAAGCGCCAGGAGTGGCCGCAGGCCGCCGCCGAGTTCGACCGCGTCACCGAGCTCAATCCGGCGAATGCGTACGCCCACTACTATGGCGGGCTGATGCAGTACCGCGCGAACCGCCCGGATCGCATGGCCAATCAGTTCGAACAGTTCCTCAAGCTCGCGCCCGACGCGCCGGAGCGCCCCGAGGTGATGCAGATCATGAGGACGGTCCGCGGCCGCTAGACCTTTCAGGCGGACCTGAAGGTCCGCCTCTACGACCGGACATGCTGGCGACAATCGGACGTAGAGGCGGGTCTTTAGACCCGCCTTTCCTCTAAAATGCCTGACCTATTCCGAAAAACCACCGCCCGGTTCGCCACGGCGAGCCGGAGCGGGTGGTTGTTGTGCCCGGCCATGGCACCCGGCCGTAGTCGGCGCGCAGGAGCGCAAACGGCGTTGACAGCCGCAGCCCTGCTCCAAGCGACGTCGTCAGGTTCCCGAACGTGAAATCCCGCGGCTGCCGGAAGATGTTCCCCGAATCGATGAACGCGACGCCACCCACCCATTTGTAGATCGGCACCCGCGCTTCCTGGTTGAGGACGAGCATCACCTGGCCGCCCGC
>DASQAX010000205.1:0-3101 GCA_035635535.1 Vicinamibacterales bacterium
CGCGAGCGCGACGCCGTGCCGCTTGTCGTCGACGACGATGACCGGATCGTATGGGTCGTCGGCCACGGAATTGACGAGGCGTTTCGCGTGACCGACGCCTCGCAAGCCGTGCTACTCTTGACATTTAAGGCTGTGGGAGGCCCCGCGTGAACTCGACCCTGAAGAGTCTTCTGTTCTGGATGGCGCTCGTCGTGCTCGGCGTGCTCATCTGGAATTTTTCCACGAAGTTTCAGTCGGGATCGCCGCGCACGGTCACCTTCAGCGAGTTCATGTCATGGGCGGACTCGGGAAGCGTCCAGCGCGTCACCATCACCGGGCAGGAAATCAATGGCTTCACGAAAGTCAATGAACACTTCCAGACCTATGCGCCCGCGCAGTACGACGGCCTCGTCAACAAGCTGATCGACCGCGGCGTGCAGGTGACGGCGAAGGAGCCGACGGTCAGTCCATGGGCGACGATCCTGTACTCGTGGGGACCGTTCCTCCTCATCATCGGCTTCTGGGTCTTCTTCATGCGCCAGATGCAGAGCGGCGGGAACAAGGCGCTCTCGTTCGGCAAGAGCAAGGCGAAGCTGTCGTCGAGCTCGCAGAAGAAGGTCACGTTCAAGGACGTGGCGGGTGTCGACGAAGCGAAAGAGGAGCTCCAGGAGATCATCGAGTTCCTGAAGGAGCCGCAGAAATTCCAGAAGCTCGGCGGGCGGATTCCGAAGGGCGTGCTCCTGATGGGCCCTCCCGGAACGGGCAAAACGCTCCTGGCGCGCGCCGTGGCGGGCGAAGCCAACGTGCCGTTCTTCTCCATCAGCGGATCGGACTTCGTCGAGATGTTCGTCGGCGTCGGCGCGTCGCGCGTCCGCGATCTGTTCGAGCAGGGCAAGAAGAATGCGCCGTGCATCGTGTTCATCGACGAGATCGACGCGGTCGGCCGCCATCGCGGCGCCGGCCTCGGCGGCGGCCACGACGAGCGCGAGCAGACGCTCAACCAGCTCCTCGTCGAGATGGACGGGTTCGAGTCGAACGAGGGCGTGATCCTCGTCGCGGCGACCAACCGCCCCGACGTGCTCGACCCGGCGCTGCTTCGGCCCGGCCGCTTCGACCGCCGCATCGTTGTCAACCGTCCGGACGTGAAAGGCCGCGAAGGCATTCTCTCCGTCCACACACGCAAGATCCCGATGGCCGACGATGTGGAGATTGCAGTGCTGGCAAGAGGCTCGGCGGGCTTCTCCGGCGCCGATCTCGCGAACCTGGTGAACGAGGCGGCGCTGAACGCGGCGCGCTACAACCAGAAGGTCGTGCGCATGCACGACTTCGAGTTCGCGAAGGACAAGGTCCTGATGGGATCCGAGCGCCGCTCGATGATCATCAGCGACGCCGAGAAGCGCGTCACGGCGATTCACGAGGCCGGCCACGCGCTGCTCACCGTGCTGCTGCCGCACGCCGATCCGATCCACAAGGTGACGATCATTCCGCGCGGCATGGCGCTCGGCCTCACGCAGCAGCTGCCGGCCGACGAGAAGCACAACTACTCGCGCGACTACCTGAACGATCAGATCGCGATCCTGCTCGGCGGACGCATCGCCGAGGAGATCACGATGGACAGTCTCACGACCGGCGCCGGCAACGACCTCGAGCGCGCCACGGAGCTCTCGCGCAGGATGGTCTGCGAGTGGGGCATGAGCGACGCGATGGGACCGCTCACCTTCGGCAAGAAGGAAGAGCAGATCTTCCTGGGCCGCGAGATCGCGCAGCATCAGGACTACAGTGAGGACACGGCGCTCAAGATCGACCAGGAAGTGAAGAAGTTCGTCACCGACAATTATCAGCGCGCGCACCGGTTGCTCTCCAACAGCAAAGAGACGCTGGTGAAGATCGCCGAGGCACTGCTCGCGCGCGAGGTGCTCGACGCCGATCAGGTGAGGCGCCTCGCCGCCGGCCTCCCGCTCGACGACGCGCAGCCGGTTGCGGCGCGGTCGATTGTGGCGGAGGAGGAGGAGCCGCGCCCGCGCCAGAAAGAACGCGCGCCCATGGTGCCTGCGCTCAACAAGCCGCTGCCACAGGAATAGAGAAATCAGGAATTTGGAATCAGGAATTTGGAATTCAGGCGTGGAATTCGAGCACGCATCCCAGATTCCAGCTTCCGAATTCTTGATTTCATGAGCTCTACTGCCGCGCCGCGGCGCTCTTACTCGGTTCCGCTTCCATCGGGGCGCGTTCTCGAGCTCGGCTCACGCTGCCTGGTCATGGGCATCCTGAACGTCACGCCGGATTCCTTCGCGGACGCCTCGCCTCGGCTCGATCCCGCGGCAGCTGTCGATGCGGCTCTGCGGATGGAAGGCGAAGGCGCGGATCTCATCGACGTCGGCGGCGAGTCGACGCGACCCGGCGCCGCGCCGGTGTCCGGGGATGAGGAGCTCTCCCGGGTCCTGCCGGTGTTGACGGCGCTTCGGGGACGCCTGCGCGTGCCGCTCTCGATCGATACCTACAAAGCGGACGTGGCGCGGGCGGCGGTCGCGGCCGGCGCGGCGATCGTGAACGATGTCCGCGGCCTGCGCGACGACCCGGCGCTGGGCCGCGTCGTCGCCGAGACCGGGGCGGCGCTGGTCGTGATGCACACGCGGGGTCGCTCGGCCACGATGGATGCCGAGGCGGTCTACGACGATGTGGTGGCAGACGTGACACGGGAGCTGGCCGCCAGCGTCCGCCGCGCCGTCGATGCCGGCGTGCCGATCGAGCGGATCCTCGTCGATCCAGGGGTCGGGTTTGCCAAACGGCCTCCTCACAGTTATGGTGTGCTGGCACGGTTGCCGGAATTCGCCGTGGCACTCGATCGACCGATACTGATCGGGCCCTCGCGCAAGTCGTTTCTTCGCGACGCGGTCGGCGGCCGCGAGGCGCAGGAACGCGACTGGGGCACGGCCGCCGCGGTCACCGCCGCAGTCCTCGCCGGCGCGCACATCGTCCGACTGCACGCCGTCGCCGAGATGACGCAGGTGGTGCGCGTTGCGGAGGAGATTCGGAGGCATGGCTGATGGCAGATGGCTGATGGCATATGGTCGATGGACCATCAGCCATTTGCCATGAGCCATCAGCCATCAGCCATGACG
>DASQAX010000206.1:0-1706 GCA_035635535.1 Vicinamibacterales bacterium
CACCATCGCCAGCGGGCGCAGCAGCGTCGCGCCGACGCCCAGCGCCATCGTCGCGAGACCGATGCGCAGCAGCAACGGCCGGCTGAAACGGTGCGAAAGGATCCCCATCAGCGACGAGCTGAAGAAGCCGAACACGTAGAGCCCGAACACGGAGCCGACGGCGGTCTGGCTCAGAAGATAGGGCGGCGCGAGGAGCCTGAACGAGCTGTAGTTGTAGACCGCGACCAGGGTGCCGAGCACGAGTCCCGCCTCCATCACGAGCGCGAGAATGACCGGGTCTTTCAGGTGCGACTTGTAGGAGCCGAGGAGCGTCCGCATCGACAGCGAGCGCGGATGGAACTGCGCGGACGCCGGCAGGCTGACCGAGAAGATCGCCGCGGCGGCGACGCCGAGCAGGCCGATCGCGGCAAGCGTCGGCCGCCAGGAGAAGAAGTCGGTCATCAGGCCGGTCAGCAGGCGTCCCGTCATGCCGCCGAGCGCGCCGCTGCCTACGTACAGCCCCATCGACATGCCGATGTCGTCCGGGTGGATCTCTTCGCCGAGGTAGGCCATGGCGAGCGCCGGCAGCCCCGCGATCGCAACCCCTTCGATGGCGCGGATGAACAGGAACATCGGCCACTCGCCGACGAACGACGACAGCAGCGTGAGCAGCGCGGCCGCGAGCAGCGAGAGGCTCATGATCGGCTTGCGCGACCACCCTTCCGCCACCGCGCCGATGACGAGCATCGAGACCGCGAGGCAGCCGGTCGTCACTGATAGCGCCAGGCTGCTGGTCGCCGCGTCGACGTGGAACTCGCGCGTGAAGATCGGCAGCAGCGGCTGCACCGCATACATCAGCAGGAAGACGGAGAAGCCGGCGGAGAAGACCGCGAGGTTGATCTTCCAGAAGGCTCTCGAACCGCGAGCGACGTGGCTTCGGTGGTTCGGTGGTTCGGGGTTCGGGGTTCGAGGGTTCGCCGGTTCGATGGTTCGTGGGTTCACGCGATCAACGGCGTGCGAGGGCGAGGCGGATGCCGAGCGCCATCAGGACGGCGCCGGTGACGGCTTCGATGCGCCGCTTGACGCGATCCGTCAGCAGGATGGCCGCCATGCGATCGATGAACCGTGCGTAGACGGTCAGCCAGATCAGGCCCATGACGACGTGCATGGAGGCGAGGAAGACGGATTGGGACAGGATCGAGCGATCGGGGACGACGAACTGCGGGAGGAACGTGACGTAGAAGACCGCGACCTTCGGGTTCAGGAGATTGGTAAAGAGACCCTGAACAAAGCAGACATGACTCGAACGTACCGCGCGTAGTGAACGTAGAGGCGGACCTTCAGGTCCGCCTTCGCGAGGCCGACCTGAAGGTCGGCCTCTACGATCGATGGCGTCGCGCAAGGCTCGAACGCCGAGATATACGAGGTAGGCGCCGCCAACGTACTTCAACACGGCGAAGGCGAACGCCGACTGCGCGAAGACGACGGAGACGCCGAGGGCGGAGGCCGCGCCCCAGATCAGGCATCCGACGGCTATCCCGAGCGACGCGAAGAATGCCGGCCGCGTGCCGCCGGCGAGCGCGTGGCGCATGACGAGCGCCATGTCGGCGCCGGGCGTGATCGTCAGGAGGCCGGCGACGAGAAGGAAAGCGGCGAGTTGAGGCCCCGGCGGCAGGTAGGCCATCCGGACAATTGTACGGAAGTCCGTGCCTACTTCAGCGGCAGCT
>DASQAX010000207.1:0-1687 GCA_035635535.1 Vicinamibacterales bacterium
GCGGAATCTCCCCCGCACCTGTTACCGCGAGCTCCCGATGGCAATCCTGCTCACCGACGACGGCGGTCGCATGTCGTCAGAGTCGTGCTCGGGCACCGTTCGGCGTAGGATATGGGGGCGCAAGGAGAGAGCACGATGACACCGACGCTTCGTACCGGACGCCGGGACATTCTCAAGACGGGCCTCGCGCTCGCGGGCCTCGGGCTCGTGGGCATTCCGGAGTGGGTGCTGCCGGCGCTCGCGCAGGGCGAGACGGTCGTCCCGTTCCTCGATTTTCCGGAGCGCGTGATCACCAATCCCGCGGCGGATCGGCGCATCATCGACGTCCGCACGATCGACGGTCCGTTCACGCCGAAGGATCAGTGGTTCACGACGCAGCATTACGGCCACCCGAAGGTGGACGTGGCGACGTACACGCTGCAGGTGTCGGGCATGGTCGACCGGCCGCTGTCTCTCTCGCTCGACGACCTGCGGAAGATGGGGAGCCGGGAGCTCGTCGCCGGCTTCGAGTGCTCGGGCAACCGGGGACCGCTGCAGGGACTGTCGAGCAATGCGCGCTGGACCGGCGTTCCGCTCAAGGCCGTGCTCGACAAGGCGGGCGTGAAAGCGCAGGCGCGCGAGTTCGTCTTCTTCGGTGCCGACCGCGGCGAGGAAGACGTCGAATTCCGCAACGACAAGTTCAAGGTGCAGCAGCAGTTCGGCCGCGCGCTCACCCGCGAGAAGGCGTTGTCGCCGGAGCCGATGCTGATGTACGCGCTCAACGGCGAGCCGCTGACGCTCCACCAGGGGATGCCGGTCCGTCTCGTCGTGCCCGGCTGGTACGGCGTCAACAACGTGAAGTGGCTCTCCGAGATCCACGCGCAGGAGGACGCCTACCTCGGGAAGTTCCAGGCGCGGTGGTATCGCACGCTCAAGGGCGAGATGATCGACGGCGAGTTGAAGTGGGTCGAGACCGCCATCACGCACATGCAGCTCAAGTCGTACATCGCGCGGATTGCCACCGACGGCTCGCGCTACAAGGTGACGGGCGTCGTCCTCAACGACGGCACGCCGATCAAGGCCGTCGAAGTGCGCGTGGACGACGGGCCGTGGCAGGCGGCGTCGATGGATCCCGCGACGAAGGAGAAGTACGGCTGGAAGCTGTTCACCTACACCGTGAACAGCCTGGCGCCGGGCGACCACACGCTCGTGTCACGCGCGATCGACGCGACGGGGAAGATTCAGCCGACCGCGCAGGAGCTCGAGAACAAGAAGTCGTTCCTCGAGGACAACTCGCAGACTGTCCGGAAGATCAAGGTGTAATTCAAGATTCAAAATGCAAAATGCAAACCCTACCCAATGCGGACGGTTTGCATTTTGAATTTTGCATCTTGCATTACCTGCGTTAGTACGAGAACCCGCACTGACGATTCGGATACACCCTCACCGGCTGTCGCACGACGTCGCTGACCACACCGGCGCCGTCGCGCACCTGCAGCGTCACTTCCATCCGCAGATATCTGTCGCCGTTTGAATCGTCGCCGCCGGTGCCCTGCTGATACAGCGGGCAGCCCGCGCCCTGCGGGCTGACGACGGCATTCGGCGCCGCCGCCGTCTGGCGCTGCGTCGTCGGGCCCATGGTGTGGGTCCAGAGAAAGGTGCCGACGAATCCCTGCGACGCGCTGGCGTCGAATACGCAGTCGAGTTC
>DASQAX010000208.1:0-7053 GCA_035635535.1 Vicinamibacterales bacterium
AGGCGGTGCAGCAGGCGATGGCGGCGGTCGCCAATCAGGGCAAGGCCCGTACATAAAAATTCCCAACTCCCAAGAATCCAACTCCCGAGGAATGCACCCTGGAAGTTGGGCGTTGGAAGTTGGGATTTCTCTTGTTCCTAACCTTCTACCGTCGGTTCCTTCGCCTCGTCTGCCCCGATGCGGAGTGAGCGGAGGAATCGCTTGTCGTTCGACGTCAACTCGAACGCCCGGCGCGCCGGCAGCAGGCGGGCGGGTGTGGTGATCTTCGTCACCGCCGCTCCATTATTGCGGTTCACAAATCCGACGACCGCTTCGAGCGTCACGCGCATGTCGAATCCGGCTTCGCGCGCCTTCGCGCGGCAGGCCTCCACTTGCGGACTCTCTGCAACGGTAGCGGCGATTGCGTCGGCCAGCTCTTTTGCGAACCGGTTCACGACGTCATCCATACCTGCTTCCTCCTTACAACCGCCGCCGGGCCGGGATCCGGGGCGTCTCCCGATCCGAACCTGCACTGGCCGGGGAGGCGTGGCAGGGATCGGGCGCCAAAGATGTTCATCTGTATGGGTTTAAGCCTTATGGGAAGGCTATCGGCATTCTAAAGTCCTTACTGTAGAGTGTCAACAAATGGGGCATTTTCGGCCTGTTTTCGCAGGTCCGAACAGACGACCTGCCTGCTTTGCACAACCATTTCGTTTCCGGGGAGCCACAAGGGGTTGGAGTAGAATCGCGTGGCACCACATGACGAACGGTCCGAGCCACCGTTTCTACCGCACTCCCGCCGACCTTTCAGACCTCGACCCCGACAGAGACATCGCAGAGCCCGGCACGTTCCCGTTCACCCGCGGCGTGCAGCCGTCGATGTATCGGGGCCGCCCGTGGACGATGCGCCAGTACGCGGGATTTGCGGATGCCGCGGAGTCGAACCGGCGCTACAGGTATCTGCTGTCGCAAGGTGTCAGCGGCTTGAGCGTCGCCTTCGACCTGCCGACGCAGATCGGCTACGACTCGGACCATCCGCTCGCGGCCGGCGAGGTGGGGCGCGTCGGCGTCGCGATCGACTCGATCGAGGACATGGCGGCGCTGTTCGACGGCATCCCGCTCGATCGCGTGTCCACGTCGATGACGATCAACGCGACCGCCATCATCCTCCTCGCGCTCTACATCGCGGTGGCCAGGCGGCAGGGCGTCGCGCCGGGCGCGCTCTCGGGCACGGTGCAGAACGACATCCTGAAGGAGTACGTCGCCCGCGGCACCTACATCTACCCGCCGCGGCCCTCCCTTCGCATCGTGACCGACATCATCGCGTTCTGCGAGCGCGAGCTGCCGCAGTGGAACACGATCTCCATCAGCGGATATCACATCCGCGAGGCGGGATCGACGGCCGTTCAGGAGGTCGCCTTCACGTTCGCGCACGCCAGCGCGTACGTCCAGTCGGCGATCGACGCCGGCCTCGACGTGAACGCGTTCGGCCAGCGCATCTCGTTTTTCTTCAACGCGCACAACGATTTTCTCGAGGAGATCGCGAAATACCGGGCCGCCCGCCGCCTCTGGGCGCGGCGCATGAAGGACCGGTTCGGCGCGACCAACCCCCGCGCGCAGCAGCTCCGCTTCCACACGCAGACCGCCGGCAGCACACTGACCGCCCAGCAACCCGACAACAACATCGTGCGCGTGGCGCTGCAGGCGCTCGCCGCGGTGCTCGGCGGCACGCAGTCGCTGCACGGCAACGGGAAGGACGAGGCGCTGGCGCTGCCGACCGAGGAGAGCGCCACCGTCGCGCTGCGGACGCAGCAGATCATCCTGCACGAAAGCGGCGTCGCCAACACGGTCGATCCCGTGGGCGGCTCGTATGCGATCGAGGAGATGACCTCCCGCATCGAGCGCGAGGCGTCCGACCTGCTCGATCGGATCGATCGCCTCGGCGGCACGCTCGCGGCCATCGAGGGGGGCTACATCCAGCAGCAGATCCAGGACGCGGCCTACCGCGCGCAGCAGGCGATCGACTCGGGCGAAGCGATCGTCGTCGGCGTGAACAGGTTCGCCGACGGCGGGGCGCCTGCCACCGAGGTCTTCCGGATCGATCCCGACATGGAGCGTCGGCAGGTCGACCGCGTCCGCGCCGTGCGAGCAGGCCGCAGCGAGCGTGAGTGGCGTGCGGCGCTCGACGCGGTGGCGGCCGCCGCGCGCGGCACCTCGAATCTCGTGCCGCCCATCATCGCGGCCGTCGAGGCGCGGGCCACGCTGGGCGAGATTGCCGACGCGCTGCGCGGCGTGTTCGGCGAGCACCAGGACGCCACTCCCGTCGCCGCTGCCGCGCGACCCTGATGGCCGATCCTCTCCTCGACGTCGAGCATCTGTCGGTCACGTTTGGCGGCGCCTCCCCGGCCGTGGATGACGTGAGCTTTCAGGTGGCGGCCGGCGAAACCCTCGGACTGGTCGGCGAGTCCGGCAGCGGCAAGTCCGTGACGGCGTTCTCCATTCTTCGCCTGCTGCAGCCGCCGGGACGAATCACGGGCGGCAGGGTGATCTTCCAGGGACGTGACCTGCTGGCGCTGCCGGAACGCGAGATGCGCGAGGTGCGCGGCGCCGGCATCTCGCTCATCTTCCAGGAGCCGATGACGGCGCTCAACCCGGTGATGCGCGTCGGCGACCAGATTGCGGAGGCGCTGCTCGTCCACGGCAAGGCGAGGCGCGCCGAAGCCCGCGCGCGGGCGGTGGAGCTGCTCGACGCGGTCAGGATTCCGGATGCCGCCCGCCGCGTGCGCGACTACCCGCATCAGCTGTCCGGCGGCATGCGCCAACGCGTGATGATTGCAATCGCGCTCGCGTGCCGCCCGCCGCTCGTCATCGCCGACGAGCCGACGACCGCGCTCGACGTCACCATCCAGGCGCAGGTCCTGGAGCTGCTGCGCGAGCTGAAGGCGCGCTACAACCTGGCGCTGCTCCTCATCACGCACGACTTCGGCGTGATCGCCGAGATGGCCGACCGCGTGGCCGTCATGTTCAAGGGGAAGATTGTCGAGCAGGGATCCGTCCGGGACATCCTGCGCAGGCCCGCGCACGAGTACACGCGCAGCCTGCTCGCCGCGGTGCCCGGTGCAGGCGGACCTGAAGGTCCCCCTCTACGGCCATACGCGGCCGACCTGGAGGGACGTAGCGGCGGGCCTTCAGGTCCGCCGACGACACGGTGATGCCGCTGCTGGAAGTCCGTCACCTCGTCAAGCATTTCGTGCGCAAGCAGGGCCTCTTCCGCCCGCCATCGGTCGTCAAGGCCGTGGACGACGTGAGCTTCACGATAGACGAGGGAGAGATGTTCGGGCTGGTCGGCGAGTCGGGCAGCGGCAAGAGCACGACGGGCCGGTGCATCCTCCGGCTGATCGAGCCGACCTCCGGCGACGTGTTGTTCCGCGGCGAGAACGTGCTGCAGTTCTCGACCGAGCGGATGCGGATGGCGCGCCGCGATCTGCAGATCGTGTTCCAGGATCCCTATTCGTCGCTCAACCCGCGCATGCGCGTCGGCGACATCGTCGAAGAGCCGCTCGTCATCCACAAGCTCGGGACGAAGGCCGAGCGCCGGGCGCGCGCCGCAGAATTGTTCCAGCTGGTGGGGCTCGATCCGTCGTACCTCGCGCGCTACCCGCACGAGTTCAGCGGCGGTCAGCGCCAGCGCATCGGCATCGCGCGCGCGCTGGCGCTGAACCCGGCGCTCGTCATCGCGGACGAGGCGGTGTCGGCGCTCGACGTCTCCATCCAGGCGCAGGTGGTCAAGCTCCTGCTCGACCTGAAAGAGCGCCTGAAGCTGACCTACCTGTTCATCGCGCACGACCTGCGGCTGGTGGAACACATCTGCACGCGGGTCGCGGTGATGTACATGGGAAAGATCGTGGAGCTCGGTGAGACGGCCTCGCTCTTCGCGCAACCGACGCATCCGTACACGAAGGCGCTCCTCAGCGCGATTCCCGTGCTCGATCCCGACGCGCCGCGACGGCGCATCGAGCTGGACCCGGCGTCATTTGAACGAGATGCTCCGCTGCGGGAAATCGGCGCGGAGCATTGGGCCGCTGTGTGACGGCTCAAACCCTGCGCAGCGTCGACACAAAGGGGTGGACGTCGCGTGTGTTTCGGCACACTGCGTCGCACTACGTAGTGTTTGCATTTTGCATTTTGAATTTTGCATTGCCGAGATCCTTCTCGACCATCCCGTCTCGAATGTGAATCGTCCTGTCCGCGAACGACGCGACGTCTGCTTCGTGCGTGACGAGGACGATCGTGTTGCCGGCGGTGTGCAGCCGCGCGAAGAGCGCCATGATCTCGGTGCCGGTCTTGGTATCCAGGTTTCCGGTCGGCTCGTCGGCGAGCAGGATTGACGGGTTGTTCACCAGCGCGCGCGCGATGGCGACGCGCTGGCGCTGCCCGCCCGACAGCTCGTTGGGCCGGTGCGACATGCGGTCCGCCAGCTCGACGCGCTCGAGCGCCCCGCGCGCGCGCACCTCTCGATCCGCCGCGCTGACCCCCGCGTACACGAGCGGCAGCTCCACGTTGTGGAGCGCCGATGCCCGTGGCAGCAGGTTGAACGTCTGGAAGACGAAGCCGATCTCCTCGTTCCGGATCCGCGCCAGCTCGTTGTCGTTCATCTCGCTGACCCGCTTGCCGTTGAGCAGGTAGCTGCCCCTGGTCGGCGTGTCGAGGCAGCCGATCAGGTTCATCAGCGTCGATTTGCCGGAGCCGGAGGGTCCCATGATGGCGACGTACTCGCCACGCTCGATGTCGATGGACACCCCTCGGAGCGCATGGATCTCCTCCGAGCCCATGATGTACGTCTTCCAGAGATCTCGTGTTTCTATCAAGGCCATTGTTCGACGAAGGGTAGTGCAGGGCGCCCTTTTACGGGGCGCCTAATCAGTCTACGGGCAACGGCTTTCGTTGGTTTCAGGCCGACTTCAACCGGGCCAGCAGCGACTTGACGAGCGGCGGCGCATCGGTCGGCACGTGCGCGTTCCACGTGCGCGTGTTGACCGGCACCATGAGCAGCCTGGTCGACGTGGGCCTGCGCTGCGATTCCTTGATCGCGGCCGCGAGCTCGCCGGCGGGCGCGATGGCCGGCCCCATCAGGAAAATGATGCACGTGTCGCGCTGGCTGTCCTTCGGGATGCGCGCCGCCAGCGTCCACGTTTCGCTGAGCGCCTGCCCATCCACCTGCGGCACGAACCGGCCGAGCACGCGCGGCGGCAGCTTGAGGCTCCAGAACGCGGCTTTCGGAATGCACGTCACCTCGAAGCCCGGGAGCGCGAACTCCTCCCAGCCTCGGAATTCACCGGTCAGCGCGGTGCGGAACCGCATGACGGTGGCGCGCTGGACGAGATCGTTTGCGCCCGCCCGATCCTGCTGGAAGACCGAGCCGCCGCCCGGCGGCTGCGGTTCCGGCGCGGGACGCGCCGCCGGCTGGGCGGGCGGTGGCGTCGCGGGCGACGATGGCGGAGCAGGCGAGGGCCTCGCCTGCGCGGACGGCTGCCCCTCCTCCTCCGCGTCGTATTCCGCTCGCGCGGCCGGATCGGTCAGCGTCTTGTACGCGCGCGTCAGCTCCGCGGCCTTCCTCGCGGCAATCTCCTGGAACTCCTTGCCGAGGTGCTGAACCTTGTCGGGGTGATACTTGGCGATTTCGCGCCGGAAGGCGCGCTTGATGTCGTCGAGCGACGCGTCGGACGCGACCTCGAGAAGCTCGTAGAACGCTTTGGCCACGAAAAGCGTTGCTTACTTCTTGAACTCGGCGACGTTGGTGGCGGCCGGCAGCTCGCGCATCTGGCGCTGCTCGCGCAGCTTCTTCGCGCGCTTGCCCGGCGATGCCGTCTCCGCGTTCTTCGCGCAGTACGGACAGAACTTCCATCCGGTCTGCAGCGGACGATGGCAGTGCGGGCACCCGCCGCCGACGCGGTGGCCGCACGACGGGCACGCGGCGAAGTCGGGAGAGACGCTGGCGCCGCATTCGGGACAGGCCGCGCGCGCTTCGCGCACTTCCGTGACGACGCGCAGCAGCTCGTCCGGCGTGGTCACGCCGGCTTTCACCTTCAGCAACCCGTCTTCGCCGAGCGAGATCATGCCGGAGCTGATCGCCGAGTCCCTCAACTGCGCTTCCGACCCCTTCTGCGCGATCATGCGCCGGAGCTTGTCGGTGACCGGCATGATTTCGTAGATGCCGACGCGGCCGCGGTAGCCCGTGTGATTGCACTGCTCGCAGCCGACGGCGCGATAGAACGTCAGCGTGGCCGCCTCCGTCTCGCTCACGCTCATCGCGCGGAGCGTCTCCGCGTCGGGCGTGTACGGGCGGCGGCAGTGCATGCAGAGGCGGCGCATCAGGCGCTGCGCGATGACGCCGATCAGCGCGGACGCGCTGACGTACGGCTCGATGCCGATGTCGGTCAGTCGGGTCACGCACGACGGCGCATCGTCGGTGTGGAGCGTCGAGAGAACGAGGTGGCCCGTCTGCGCCGCCTGCATCGCGATGCGCGCGGTCTCCTGATCGCGGATCTCGCCGACGAGCACGACGTCCGGGTCCTGCCGGAGGATCGACCGCAGGGCGCTGGCGAACGTCAGCTTGATCTTGTCGTTGATCTGGGTCTGGTTGACGCCGGGAATCTGGTACTCGACGGGATCCTCGATGGTGATGATGTTGGTCCGCTCCGAGCGCACCGACGTCAGCGCCGAGCAGAGCGTCGTCGTCTTGCCCGAACCTGTCGGGCCGACGACCAGGATCATCCCGTGCTGGTGTTTCAGGAAGAACCGAATCGCCTCGAGCGAGGCTGCCGAGAAGCCGAGCTCCTCCAGCGGCGGCACGCCCTTGCGGTTGTCGAGGATGCGGAGGACGATCTTCTCGCCGAAGATCGTCCGGAGCGTCGACGCGCGGAAGTCGACCTCCTGGCCGTCGTCGGCGGCGACGCGGATGCGGCCGTCCTGCGGGAGGCGCTTCTCCGCGATGTCCATGCCGCCCATGATCTTCATGCGCGCGACGAACCCTTCGTGGACCCACTTCGGCAGGTCCATCACTTCCTTCAACAA
>DASQAX010000209.1:0-12474 GCA_035635535.1 Vicinamibacterales bacterium
AAGCGACTGGTCCCCTCCTCATCGACGTGCAGATGACCGGTGAGCGTCAGCCCGAATTCGGTGGGGTAGGCGATGTCCCTCACTTGCGGCTGCTTCGGGAAGTTCACGAGGAAGGCGTCGGAGCGGCTGTAGTACTCGATCCACTCCTGACCGAACGCCGGGGCTGCGACGCACAGAATCAATGCTGCCGGTACAAGTCGAATCAGGCGCATAACCTCTTCCCTCTCTTTCGCAGGCCACAGATATTACGCCAGAGGCGGGTCCGCGACGCGCTGGAACCGGCCGCGCCGCGGGACCCGCCCCACGTACGTGGGCCGGGTCCCGCCGAGCACCTGCTGCCCCGCGGAGGCGGACCCGGCGTAGGAAAAGTGTAGGATTCCCCGTGTGAACAGGCAGGTCAGGGCGGTGGTGCGCGTCTCCAGCGGCAATTTCCTGGAGATGTACGACTTCATGGTGTTCGGCTATTACGCCGCGGCGATCGGCCGGGCGTTCTTTCCGAGCGGCAACGAGTTCGCCTCGCTGATGCTGTCGCTGATGACCTTCGGCGCCGGCTTCCTGATGCGCCCGCTCGGCGCGGTGGTGCTGGGCGCGTACACCGACAAGCATGGCCGCCGCGCCGGGCTCGTGCTGACGCTCGGCCTGATGTCGATTGGCATCGTAACGATCGCGTGCACGCCTGGCTACGCGACGATCGGCCTGCTCGCGCCGGTGCTGGTGCTGGCCGGGCGGCTGCTCCAGGGATTCTCCGCGGGGATGGAGCTTGGCGGGGTCTCCGTGTATCTCTCCGAGATCGCGACGCCCGGCCGCAAGGGCTTCTACGTCAGCTGGCAATCGGCAAGTCAGCAGATGGCCGTCATGTTCGCCGCGCTGATTGGCGTCATCCTGAACACGACGCTCACGCCGCAATCGATGGCGGACTGGGGCTGGCGCGTCCCGCTGCTCGTCGGCTGCGCGATCATCCCGTTCCTCTTCCGCCTGCGCCGTTCGCTCGAGGAGACCGACGAGTTCCTCGCGCGGCGGCGGCGTCCCTCCGCATCCGAAGTGATGCGCTCGCTGGCGTCGAACTGGATGCTCGTCGTCATCGGCACGCTGATGGTGACGATGACGACGGTGTCGTTCTACATGATCACGGCGTATACGCCGACCTTCGGCAGCGCGGTGCTGCGGCTGACGAGCGGCGACAGCCTGATCGTCACGCTCTTCGTCGGCGCATCGAATTTGTTCTGGCTGCCGGTCATGGGCGCGCTCTCGGATCGCATCGGCCGGCGGCCGCTGCTCGTCGCGTGCACCCTGCTCATGATCCTCACCGCCTATCCGGCGATGCTGTGGCTCGTGGACGGCCCGACGTTCTGGAAGCTGCTGGCGGTCGAGCTCTGGCTGTCGTTCCTCTATGGCAGCTACAACGGCGCGATGGTGGTGTTCCTCACGGAGATCATGCCGGTCGAGGTGCGCACGGCCGGGTTCTCGCTGGCCTACAGCCTGGCGACCGCCATCTTCGGCGGCTTCACGCCGGCGATCAGCACGTACCTGATTCAGCAGACCGGCAACCGCGCGGTGCCTGGGCTCTGGCTGTCGTTCGCGGCAGTCTGCGGCCTGGTGGCGGCGCTGGTTGCCCGTGCCCAGCCCGCCACGGCCCCGGTGCCCGAAAGGCGAGGCGTCAGCGTGGCGGCTGAGGCCTGAAGGACCCGCCGGGACCTGAAACCGGCTGGCGCCGCGTCTCGTAAGGATTTTCATGACGATGCCCTCTCTATTGCCCCTGCACGTTTTTGCAGGGTTGGTGGCGTTGCTGTCGGGCACGGCGGCCATGTCCTTCCGCAAGGGGTCGCGGCGGCATCGCGAGACCGGGCACGTGTTTGTCGTATCGATGCTCGGGCTGGGCGCCACCGGGGCGTATATCGGATTCACGAGGCACGAGATGTTGAACGGCGTGATGGGCGTGCTGACCTTTTACCTGGTGACGACGGCATGGTTGACCGCCAGGCGGGCAGACGCGCACACGTCCCCGTTCGATTACGCCGCCCTCCTGGTGCCGCTCGCGCTCGCCGCGGGCCTCGCGTTCTACGGCGTCGAAGCGGCCAGGACCCCGAAGGGGGCGCTGCAGGGATATCCCGCCTTCGCGTACTTCATCTTCGGCTCGCTGGCGCTCTTCTTTGCGGCAGGGGATATTCGCATGCTGGCGCGCGGGGGTGTCTCGGGCACGCAGCGATTGGCACGGCACCTGGGACGCATGTGCTTCGGTCTGTTCATCGCGACAGCATCGTTTTTCACACGGACATCGCTGTTCCCCGTGGTGTTCCGCACGACCCACCTGCTCGAGGTTCTCACCTTCCTGCCGCTTCTGCTGATGCTGTTCTGGTTAGTGCGGATTCGTCGTCACTCGTGGTCTTTCTTCGAGTCGTACCGCTCGGCGGCGCCGTCAATGAGCCTGCCGAGCAAGTAGACGACGATGATGATGCCGAAGTTGACGAGGACGACGGTCCAGCCTAACGACATGCAGCACCTGATTCAGCTGGCAGCCGGCAGCTGGCAGCTGGCAGACCCCGAACCTTGCTGCCTGCCGCCTGCTGCCCGCTGCCCGCTGGTTAGAACGAATTCCCCAGGAACGGCAGCATGCGGCCGCAGTACATCACCGCCACGAAGCTGCACAGTGCCGCCCACCCGATGGCACGCTCGCGAAAATGCGTCGGCGTGTCCGCCTCCGTCTTCCACGCTGCGGGCCAGACGGTCAGGTAAAGAAGATCGGCGGCCGCAATCAGCAGGAAGATCAGCTTCCAGTAGAAGACGACGTTGGTGGTGTAGCCCTTCGGCGTGGCGATGTAGAACATCATCCCGCTGACTTCGTTCACGCCGAACCCGAGCAGCGCCCACGGCAGCAGGCGGTGCAGCGATGGGTACGGGATGCCCGTGAAAAATCCCATCAGGCGCAGGTTCGCGATGAGCAGCACGCCGAACCAGAGCGTCATCCCGACGAAGTGGGCGCTTTCGAGCGTCGGCCAGACCCACTGGTGGCCCCGTCCGTTGACGAAGAACCCCACCGCGGCCGCCGACGCCGAGAAGACCGACTGCGCGCCGGCAGTGCTCGGGTCCGCCAGGATCTCCGGATGGCGGATGCCGCCGCCGATGCTGGCCGCGACGGTCATCAGGCCCAGCGAGACGGCCCCCATGACGAACACGAGGATCGTGGCGCTCGGCGGCACGCGATGCGTGCGGCGCCATCGCCACAGTCCCCACCAGGCGACCGCGCCGGTCAGCTCGAGCACCACGAACGCGAGCAGCGCAGCGTTTTCGTGCGCGCTCATCGCGTCCCTGGAGATGCCCGGCAGCTTTTCGATCGCCCCTTCGGCCGCGAGCCCGGTCGTGAACACGGGAAGCGTCATCACGGCGATGCCGAAGAGGACGCCGAGCGCCGTCGGCCTCATCGTGTCGCCTTTGATCGCCTCGGTGTCGCTGAGGATCGACACGACCAGCAGGGCGAACGCGACGGTCAGGCCGACGGTCGGAAAATGGTTCAGCAGCAGGTGGAGGTGCGACAGGTTTCCCGGGGTGATGAGAGATGACATAGATCGGCTACATGTATCCGAGGAGGCGCCCGGTGAAGATCGTCGCCGCCCATAAGGCAGCAGACGCTGCGGCGAGCTGCCGTGTTCCACGGCCGACGGCGGCCGGCTCCGGGCCCTCGCCGTAGACGGCGCGCTCGAGGCGCCGCAGCAGCGGCAGGTTGACGATGATCAGGAGCATCTTGAAGCCGAACAGGAGCGAGGTCGCCTTCCGCTCGGGATCGGCGATGAACAGCAGGACGCCGGTGACGAGGTTGATCCAGAACGCCGCCCACATCAGGCGGAAGAGCGGCCGCAGCGGTCCAATCGGAATGCTGCGGGCGACGCCGAGCAGCCGCAGGTCCATCACCCACGCGCACCCGACGAGGAGCATCATGCCGAGAGTATGAACGGTGAGTACGGTTGGAAAGGCCCAGACGCTTTCGGACTCGCGGATCCAGGTCGAGACAGCGCTGTCATGCAGCGCGGTGAGAAAGGCCATCATGAGTGGGTCAGCAGGCGACTATACCATTGCACTTTGGTGACGCGCCGATGACCGCTGCAAAAGCGAACCGCTCCAGGACGCGCGCGCGCGGACACGAGTGCTATCACTGCAAGCAGTGGGTGGAGGCGGGCGCCGCGCACGACTGCTGGACGACGACCGAAGCGGCGCTCACGCGCGAGCTCTCGGAGGATCTGCGCGACGCGTGGGACCGGCTGCGCGAGACCGCGGTCTCCTTCGGCGATCAGCGCATCTACGCCTCGCACAGCTCGATCATGTTCTCGCGCACGTCGTGCTATTTCTTCGTCCGGCCCAGGAAGAACTATCTCGAGGTGGTGATCTTCCTCGGGCGCGCGGTCAAGGCGCCGCAGGTACGGCAGGTCGTCGAATCGTCGAAGCGCAAGAAGGCGAACATCGTGCGCGTCACGCACCGCGACGAAGTCGAGGCGCCGATGACCGACTGGTTGCAGGAGGCGTACGAGGTGTCGGTGACCCTCAGCGGGTCGCGGCGCTCTTCACGTTCGGCGGCACCGGGAACACGAGGTAAGGGTCGTTCGTCTCCCAGGTCTTGACCTGGATGTCGAGGACCGTCCGGCCGCCCTGCTTCCGCACGACGTGGCCCGGCGTCTTGATATCCGTGAGCACTTCGGCGTGGTCGGCGTAGTCCGAATACACGGTCTCGGTCGCGAGCGTGGCGCGCGCCGGGTTGTCGGGCCGCGTCTCGACCTTCGTCACGAGGCTTTTCGCGTCGAGCGTCGCCTTCACGGTCACGCCGGCAAGTGGACCGCTGAGCGGGAAGGTGAGCACCGTCGCGCCGCCCTCCGTCGAGACCATCGTCTTGTCGCCGGCGAAGAGCGCGCCCTTGACGACGCCGTACGGCAGCGTCCAGAGCTGCAGCAGCCGTTCCTGGGCGGCGGCGTTCATCGGCGTGGCCGTCCCCTTGCCGGGCACGACGCCGGCGCCGATCTGCGATTCGTCCCACGCGTAGGTGTCGCGCACGGTCTGGATCGTGTGCTGCGCGGCGGCGCCGTCGGGCGTCCGCGTCATCTCCACGCGCATCGCCGCCGGGTTGTAGCCGAGCGCCACGTGGTAGTCGGTCTTCACGAGGCGGCCGCCCATGTCGCTCGTGCCGCTGCCCACCAGCTCCATGGTGTTGATGATGTCGATCCCCGGCAGGCGCGTGTTCGCGCCGCCGATGTCGGACCACCGCACCATGCCGAGCGCGTCGGCCGCGGCGCGCAGCACCCGTGTGCGGTCCGGCGCCTGCGCGCGGACGGACTGCACGGCAAGCGCGCCCATGAGCGCGAACATCAATACGGCGGCGGTCCTGGCTCTCATGGCGATCAGTGATGTTCCTTCGTGACGGTGTGGGCGAGGTCGCGCTCGCTGCACGGCTGCGATTCCGGCAGCATGGCGCCCGGGCGGAGCAGCGCGACGCGCGGCGTCGTCGTCCACGGCTCCAGCAGGTAGTCGGGGTCTTCGACCGTGGCGGTCCACGTCAGCGTGTTGCCGTTGCGCGTGAAGCGCTCGATCACGTGCATGTTCTCGCTGTGCATGTAGCCGCCGATCTGATCGAACCACGTGTTCGCGTTGAAGCCCCAGGAATCGACGACGAGCGTATCGCCCTCCCAGCGGGCGACGCTCTCGCCGGTGTAGGTGCCGTCGAGCTCCTGCAGCGGCGTGTGCTTGCGGCCGTCGGTCGGAATCATGCGGTACATGGTCTGCGTCGCGATCAGGCCGCCCTGTCCCGGGTACAGGAAGAACACGTAGCTCGGGTACTGGGCGATGTAGGACGGGATGGCGCCGCGAGGAACCCCTGCCGGCATGCAGTTGTTCGACGGGTCCTCTTCGTTGGCGTTGTGGTCGTTGTACTTGACCATGTCCCAGTATTCAGGCTTGTAGATGGGCCTGTTCGAGCCGCTGCGCCGGAGCAGCGAGGCCGCGCGTTCCGCCTGCTCGTTGTTCAGGGGGCGGTTGGTGTTGCGCGGAAACACGGTGACGATCTGCCCGCTGTGGATGTCGCGCGCGACCGTCTCGCTCTCGATGGAGATGCCGTTGTTGGCGAGCTGGTTCGGGACGCCGTTCAGGTTGTCGCCGAGCCCGTTCCACACGCCGGTGAAATCCGGATGGCCATCCGCGGTGCGCGGCGTCGTGCCCGCCGGCTTCGGCGGCGCGTTGACGGTGCGGGGCCCGCGCTGGGCTTCCTGCGCGACGAGCGCGGCCGAGACGAGGCACAACGCGGCGGCGGCGCCGATTATCCTGCTGGAACGCATACGACCCCTTTCCGTCCCGTTACCGGGTTGGCGGCGGCGCGTCGGGCGCGTCGGCCAGGAGCTTGAAGTCGCGGCCGTCGGCCATCTTCAGTTCCTGCGCGAGGCCGCTGTTCGAGCCGTCGCGGGCAGCGAGCGCGATGACGGTCAGCTCGTCTCCGGGCTTCAACCCGCCCCGGTCGGCGCGGCTCAAACCGGCACGCCGGAGGCCGGCGAGGCCCGTCATCTCGAAGGCCCACTTCGTCACCTTGCCGTCGGCAGCCTTGACGTTGACGGTCAGGTAGGAGTGCGGGTTGATGAACTCGATGCGTGCCACCGTGCCGCTGACGGTGATCGTCTTGTAGATGTCGAACTGCGCCTGGATGGAGTGGTGCGCCGATACGAGGCCCGGCACCGCCACGGCCAGGGAAACCGCCAACAGCGCACTGATTCGCACACGCGTCATATTGCCTCCGGTAGGTGACCGCGGTCGGAATCCTACACCTGAGGCTCCATCGCCCGCAATCGACGGCCCGCCTCTGCCACTTCGGGGATCGGTCAGTGCCTCCACTTCGTCCATCGCGCGATACACGAACGTGTCGCTTCCGTTCCGCGCGCACGGATGCCCACGAGTCGCGATCGTTGCTCACGGCATATCGTGGCTGCATACGGCCGGGCCGTCGACCCCCGTCGCGGGTACGCGCCCAATTCGATCGGCGCCCGCGCCGCCGGTGCGCTCGAGCCATCGGGGACCCCGCCTTGCACCATCAACGGCAACAAGAGAAAGCGAGGTTTTCATGAACACTCAACACAGCTGCAGCCTGATGACGGCGGGCGTCCTCGCTTGCGCGGTCATCGGGTTTGCACCTCGACCCGCGTCGGCGCAGGCGGTGATCGACTCCGTCGTCGGGGATCATCACAAGCTCCCCGTCACGGCGGTGGGCTGCCTGCAGAGCGAGAAAGAGTACCGTCGAACGCACGACTCGGGTCGCGGCGGATTCCTCCGCACCGGCGCCGGCGACAGCGACGAATTCATTCTCGTGAACGCCACGATCGGTCTGCCTTCGATGCAGGTCGCGCCGGCCTCCGAAGCGGAGGTCAACAACTGCGCCGCGTCTCCGGACAACGGGCAGGCGATCGAATTGACCGGACACGCTGAGCGCGATCTCGGGCCGATGGTCGGACACCGCGTCGTGCTCAACGGCATGCTCAAGCACGCGAAGCACGACCCTGAGGTCGTCGGCACGTCGGGCGAGTTCACGCCGAGGCCGACGGGAGGCGGGATCGATCTGACCGGAGCCGAGCTGGCGCTCCGCGAGATCAACGTCGATGCGTTCGCGCTGGCGCCGATCGCCGCGCCGGTCAGGGAAGCAGCGGCCATCGCGCCGCCAGAGCCCGCGCCGGCACCCGCTCCGGAGCCTGAGCCGCAAGCGGCACCCGCGCAGCCGCCGGCACCGGCGGCCCCGGCGCCCGAGCTGCCGAAGACCGCGAGCCCGCTTCCGACGATCGGCCTGATCGGGCTGCTCTCGCTGGCAGGCGCCCTTGGACTCCGCCTGTTCACCCGCGTTCAGGCCTAGCGAAACTCGCGCGCATCCGGCTCGCGCCCCGCGCGAGCCGGGCCGGCCCAGCCCCCTGCCCTCCCTCAAGTCGCACACCTGGCGGACCTTAGGCCTGCACCAGATTTTCAAAAGATCGCTGTTCTCCCGCTTGATTCTGCGGGAGAATGTTCCCCGTTCTTCAGTGGCGTGTACACAGGAGGTTATGTCGATGACTCCTCGACGAGGTTCTGTCGCAGTGGTCACGGTCACCCTCGGCATCATTGCGTTGTGCGCGGCAGCGGGTCTCGCGCAGGCGCCGTCCGGTAACAAGAAGATCGAGGCAGCGGTGACCGACCCGCAGGCGGCCATCAAGGCCGCGGCAGCCGCCTTCAAGCAGGCGAAGCCGATTCCCAACTTCGCGCCGCCAAAGACGGCGTGGGGCGATCCCAATATCAGCGGGACGTACCTGGTCGCGACCTACACGCCGCTGCAGCGTCCCGAGCGGCTGAAGGACAAGGCGTTCTTCACGGAAGACGAAGCGGTCGCCGAGCTCGCGCGCGTGATCGGACAGGACGCCGAAGTCGATCCGAGGAACGTTCACTACGACTGGAAAGAGTACGGGATGGACGGCTGGCAGAGCCCGATCCGGCCGAGCGTGCGCACGTCGCTCATCGTCGATCCGCCCAACGGACGGATTCCTCCGCTGACGCCCGAGGCGCAGAAGCGCCGCGCCGATCGCGCGGCCGCCGCGCGCTTGCGCGCGCCCGAGGTGAGCGTGAGGACGCTTGCGAGCACCTACACGCGGTGCATTACGGGCAACGCCGCCGGCTCACCGCTCGTGCGCGGCGGCAATCCCGATCCGGTGAACACGACCGGCAGCGAAGCCGGCGTCACCGCCGAGATCGAGATCCTGCAGTCGCCTGGATACGCGGCGATCATCACGCAATCCGGCTCCGACGTACGGATCGTTCCGCTGGATGGACGTCCACTCCCGCCGGCAAACGTCCGCGCGTGGCTGGGCATCTCGCGCGGTCACTGGGACGGCAGCACGCTGGTCGTCGAGACGGCGAACTTCAACGACAAGACTCCCGCGACCAACTTCCAGGGGTCGACCGAGAACCTGAAGATGACCGAGCGGTTCACGCTCGTCAACGCCACGACGATCAAGTACGAGTACACGGTCGAGGATCCGAAGACCTGGACGCGTCCATGGTCAGCGGAGGCGTTCATCCCGAAGATCCCGCCGGGGATATTCGAATTCGCGTGCCACGAGTCCAACTACGGCGTGTTCAACGTGGTCAGGGGCGCGCAGACCCGTGAGAAGGAATTGATCGACAAAGGCCTGCCGATCGGCGCTGCCGGCGGCGGCGGCGGGGCGCAATAGGGGCTTCGGACGGTTCGCAGGTTCGCGGTTCGCTGGTGCGGGGTTCGGTTTCGGACCCGCGCACCGGCGAACATCTTCACATCCCGTCTAATTCGGTTTCACGAACAACCCAACCAGACCAGCCGAGCCCTTGGCGTGCGACATCGCGGGCGCGGGCGGCACCAGCTTCGCCAGGAATTCCTCGCGCGTCATCCCGGGCGCCAGCTCCTTTGGATCCAGATCGGTCGCGATGATCACGAACGTGTAGTGGTGAGGCGTTCCCGGCGGCGTGCAGGGGCCCGAGTAGAAGCCCACGCCCTGCGTGCTCTTGCCGCCCACGTACTTGTCCGTCGCCTTGCCGACCTCGCCTTCGGCGAAGCTGGTCACCGACGGCGGAATCCCGTAGGCCACCCAGTGGTGCACGCCGGCGCCGCCGCGCCCTTCCGGATCCTCCATCAGGAGCGCAAAGCTCTTCGTGCCGTCGGGCGCGCCGGTCCACGAGAGCTGCGGCGAGACGTTGTCGCCGACGCAGTTCGGATTCTGCGGATTCTTGTTGGCGACCTTCCGCGGCATCATCTGGCCGTCCTTGAAGGTCGTTGACGTCAGCGTGAACGGATCGGCGGCAGCGGCGCTGCCGGCGAAGACGGTGATGAGTGCGCCTGCGGCGAGCAGGTGCCGGAGCACGTGAGTCGAAGACATATTCCCTCCAGAACGTGAACACACGAGAAGGCTCAACGCGCGAAATTGTATGTCAGACTCGTCGCCGGACGGTGAGCGCGAAGAAGCGGCCGCTGAAGACCCTCGAGCGCGTGCTGTCGAAAGCGGGCGCCGGGTCGCGGACCGACGCGCGCGGCTGGATTGCCGCGGGACGCGTCAAGGTCAACGGCACCGTCACGCGCGATCCCGATCGGTGGATCGACATGGAGCGCGATCGCGTGCGGCTCGACAACAGGCCGCTCGAGGCGCGCGAGCGCGTCTACGTGCTGCTCAACAAGCCGACCGGCTATCTCACCACCTACAAGGATCCCGCGGGGCGGCCGACCGTCTACGACCTGGTCGCCGATGTCGGAACGTTTCTGTCGCCGGTCGGCCGGCTCGATCTCGACTCGTCCGGCCTCCTGCTGATGACCAACGACAACCAGCTTGCCGAGCGCGTGACCAATCCCGATTCACACGTGCCGAAGACCTACCTCGTCAAGGCGTCCGCGGTGCTGACCGGCGAGCAGCTGCAGCAGCTGCGCGACGGGATCGAGCTCTCCGACGGCCCGACGCGGCCGGCGAGCGTGACGCGGGTGCGCGAGTCCGCCAGCTACACGCACTTCGAGATCACGCTGACCGAAGGGCGCAACCGCCAGGTGCGGCGCATGGTCGAAGCGCTCGGCGCGCGGGTGTTGAAGCTCGTGCGCGTGCGGATTGGGCCGATTGCGATTGGGACGCTCGCCATCGGCAGGTGGCGGCTGCTCTCGGGCGCGGAGGTGGCGGCGCTCAAAAATTGAGTCTGCGCTTACAGTTCTGTGCCGCGCGGACGCGCCAATCCGATCGAAATCCCTTTGCAACACGCGGGTACATCGCTTGCTCGACGCCATTACACGATGTTTTCTTTTACGCCCTTCGTGCGGCGGTTGGTCGCCACGGTGCTGATGCTGGTGTGCGGCGCCGCGACCGTCACCGCGGGCGGCCCGGCGGTCGGCGAGTTCACGAAGCGATGGAACGGCCGCCGCATCGTGGTGAAGAGCACGCTCTACACCGTGTCCTACGATGAAGTGGGCCGCACGGGCATCCATCACAACGGCAAGCAGGCCGGCCTGACCATCGCCACGCCCGAGGGTCAGTACTACGAGTTCGACTCGCCGGGGCCGGATGACGAAGACGTGGTCGAGCAGACGCCGGATGACGTGGTCAGCGAGATGTCGACCCGCTTCGTCCGCGCGTACCATCTCGACATCGGCATCGTGAAGACGATCACGCCGCTGTCGCTGCGCCAGTACGAGCCGGGCGTCGTCCTGATCGTCGACTCGATCAAAGTCGAGCGGACCCGCGTCCGCTTCGCGTTCCGGCGCGCCGGCGAAGCGCCCGCCGCGAACGAGGAGTTCGCCACGAGCCTCACAATCGAGTGGCCAATGCCGCTCTCGAAGTCGTTCGGCGAACGCGACGGCATCGAGGGCGTGCTGCAGCGATTCATCGAGCCCCTCTAACGGCTGAGCCTCAAGCTCAGCATTCACCACACTCCGATTACCTCGCCCGAAAGCGTTTACGTGCAAGCGCACGGTGGATGCGCGTAAGCCATTGCATCTACGTGCGCGATCTGCGGCACACATATCGCTAGCGTCGGCGCGAACCGCGGCGACCGCCCCCCGGCGCGCTGCACTGACCAGTCGTGTCACGACTGGGAAATGGGGGTCGTCACGCCATGCCGCCGAGGCCCACGCTCATCGCGCTCTTCCTCATCCTCATCGCCATCTCCCCAATCAACGCAATCGCACAGACACCGCCACCAGCCCCGACACTCATCAGTCCCTCCAACGGCGCGACCCTCTCGCAGCCAATGACGCTTCAATGGTCGGCCGTCTCCGATCCGGATGGGCCGATGGGCAGCTACACCTGGCAGGTCGGAACCACGTCGAGCTTCGGCGTCGTGATTGCGTCGGGCTTCACCGACGCCCGCAACGGTGATCCGATCCCCACGCAGGATCGCGTGAGCGGTCTCCCGAACGCGACCTACTTCTGGCGGGTGAAAGTGACCCAGATGGTCGGCGGCGCGGTGGGCTCGATCGAGTCCGCGTGGTCGTCGGTGCAGAGCTTCACCATCAACGGCCTCGGTCCCGCGCCTGCCGGGACGTCGACCATCACGGGCCCGGGCAACGGATCGCGGTTCCACCCGTACGAGTTCTTCAAGATCACATGGACGGCGGTGCCTGGCGCTCAGTATTACGTGCTCGAAGCCGATGACGAGCCGAGCTTCTCGTATCCGTTGACGCTGAGTCTGGGCCCGATGGAATTTGGCACCTCGTTCGACGCGGGGTGGGGCAACGAGATCCCCAACATCTACTACCGCGTGCGCCCCGTGTCGGTGGACAACGTCCGCGGATTGCCGTCGGCCGTACTGAACGTGCACATCGTCAACACGGCGCCGATTCCTCCGTCGCCGACACCGCAGTTCCCGTCCAACGGGGCCACGGTGTCGCTCCCGTTCACGTTCGACTGGTCGGATACCGCCAATCCTCAGATACCGGGATACGACGTCGATGTGGACGATGAGCCCACGTTCAGCGGTACGTTCGGTGTG
>DASQAX010000210.1:0-14435 GCA_035635535.1 Vicinamibacterales bacterium
CAGCGCAAGAGGTCTCCGCGGTGGAACGATGAGGCCGCTCACCCCTTCGTCGACGACTTCGCGCACGCCGCCGACATCCGTCGAGACGATCGGGGTGCCCGCCGCCAGCGATTCGATGACGACGTTCGGAAGCCCTTCCCATGCGGAGGCAAGGACGGTTGCGTCCGCGGCGGCCATGCACGCATGCACGTCTTCGCGGAAGCCGAGAAACGAGACGACGTCGTCGAGGTGCAGCGAGGCTGCCAGCGCGCGCAGCTCGTGTTCGAGCGGACCCTGTCCTGCAATCGCGAGGCGCGCATGCGGCGCAGCCGGCCGCAGCATGGCCATCGCCTCGAGCAGGTTCGGATAGTCTTTCGGCTCCTCGAGACGTCCGGCGGCAAGCCAGAGGAACTCGCCGTCGCCGATGCCGAGCGACTGGCGCAGCGCGGCCCGCCTCGCGCGAAGGTGCGGCCCTACGGCGGTCATGTCCGTTCCGTTGGGGATCACGTGGACGCGCGCGGAGGCGGCGCCGAGCGCAATCAGCTTCTGGCTCATGCGCTGCGAGACAACGGTCGTCGCGGTCGCGAACGAATCGGTCCAGACCAGGGCGAGCCGGCGCAGCCATCCACCGAAGTTCTCGGAGTGGATGGACGAGATGACGACGGGAATTCGCGCCAGCGTGCCGCCCGTGCGCGCGAGCATGGCGCCCGGGTAGTCGAAGCCCGCGATGGCGGAAGGCCGGATGGCCGCCATGCAGCGCAGAAAGCGGACGAGGATCGGCAGCGGCCTGCACGTCCGCGACAGGTTCATGTAGGTGACCGGGATGCCGCGCTCCTCCAGCTTCTCGCCCCAATAGTCCCGCGGGAGCATGCAGACGACGTGCACGTCGAAGCCGCGTTCCTGCAGGCCCGTCGCGGCCTGAAAGAGGTGGACTTCCGCGCCGCCACGGCCGAGCGTCGTGCCGACGAAGCAGATGCGGTGACGCGGCTGGGACGCGCTCATGCGGCGGCGTCCTTCCGCGCCCTGAAGCCGTCGCACAGCCTGCTGTAGAGGGCGTGCGCCTCCGCGGCCATGCGGCCGACGCCGTAGACGGTCGCGGCGCGCTCGCGCCCGGCGTCAATCAGTGCGCGGCGGCGCGCGGCATCGGTGCGCATCGTATCGATCGCGTCGAGCAGCGAGTCGACCGACGAGGGATCGATGAGCAGGCCGCAGCGCCCCTGGTCGAGCACCTCGGGGATGGCGCCGGCGCGGCTGGCGATGATCGGCACGTTCTGCAGCATCGCCTCGACGAGCACGACGCCGAGCCCTTCCCAGACCGAGGGAAGGCAGAGCACGTCGAACAGCGGCATCAGGGCGGCGGCTTTCGGCTGCGCGCCGAGGAACGTCACGTTGCGGCATCCGAGCGCGTGCGCCTTCTCCTGCAGTTCCGACTTCAGCTCGCCCTCGCCGACGATCACGCAGCGGACCGACGGACGCTGGGCCATCGCCTGCAGCAGCAGCGGAAGGTTCTTCTGAGGGGTGAGGCGGCCGACGAAGCCGATCACGAAGTCCGATTCAGAGAGCTCGAACTGCCGGCGCGTGACGGCGCGCGCGGCCGGCCTTGGAATCCCGTAGGTGATGGTCGTGACGCTCTCCGGTGGCAGACCGACGGCCGAGACCAGGTGGCGCCGCACGTGGTCGGTAATCGCCACGAAGTGCATGCCGGCGGCGACGTTCGCGCGGAAGCACATCCTGAAGAACCGCGACTTGTACAGCGGCTCGTCGTTGTGGATCGTCATGACCAGGTGACGGCAGCCCGCGCGCCGCGCGCCGATCACCTGCATGACGAGCTCCATGTGCATGTGGACGACGCGGTCGCGTCGCGTCCGCAGCGCGATGCTGAGACGCCGCCAGCAGTCGAGGGCGCGCACCAGCCGCGACGCAAGCGTGTACCGCCCCGGCCTGCGTTCGATGCGGACGACCCTGACGCCCTGCGCCTGCAGGTGCTGCAGCGTCTCCTCGATCAGCGGGTCCGTCTGCCAGAGCAGGACGATCAGTTCCGTGTCGACGCCGCGCGCGGCGAGCGCCTGGACGAGCGTGATGACGTGATGCTCCGCCCCGGAGATGGCGTTGCGTCCGTTGCCGCCCGCGAGAAACAGGATGTGCGTAACGCCGGTCACCATGGTTTCACACCGCATTCAGGAGAAGCTGTTCCGTCCGGCTGACGGTCGTGGTCAGGTCGAACACGCGCGCCGTCTCGAGCGCCGACGCTGCCAGCCTGCGCCGCCACGGCTCGTCGTCGGCCAGCGACCGCAGCGCCCGCGCCAGCGAGCCGACGTTCTGAGGCGGCACGATGACGCCGTTGCGGCCGTCGGACACGACCTCCTCGTTGCCGCCGCGGTCGGAGACGATGCACGGCAGGCCGGCGGCGAAGGCCTCGAGGACGGTGTGCGAGAGGCCCTCGTAGAGCGACGTCAGCACGAGGGCGTGCGCGCGATCCATCGCGCGCCGCACGTCGGAGGCGGACAACCGGCCGCGGAAGATGGCGCGTTCCCCGAGGCCCAGCTGCGCGGACAGTTCCACGAGGTGCGGCCACTCCGGCCCGTCGCCGACGATTTCGAGCTCCAGGTCGGGGACGTCGCGTGCCGCCAGGAGGAGCGTCTCGACCCCTTTCCAGTTCGTCAGGCGGCCGACGAAGAGCGCGCGGAACCGCTCGCGCGTGCGCGTCGCGGGCGCGGCCGCGCCGGTCGTAATCGTGCCGTTCTGCACGACCGTAATCCGTTCGGGGGCGACACCCCACCCCTGGACGAGGCGCCGCAGGTATTCGCTGGGCACGACGATGTGCCGCGCCGCGGCCACCCACGCGTTGCGGCCGAGGATGTCGCCGGCGAACTTCGTCTGAGTGGCCGGATCGGTCTGGAACTCGTCGATGGACAGGCTCGTCATGCCGCGATTGCGAGCCGTCTCCCAGACCGTGTCGCCGACGATCTTCAGCACGTAGGGACGCCGCGTGACGCGATTCACCTCCGCGACGTAGCGCTCGAGGCCGTTCACGAAAATGAGGCGGTGACGCGCCATTTCGAGCGCGAGCCGCATCCGCACGAGGACCTCGTAGCGTTCGCGTTTCGTGAAATTCACCCGGCGCACGGCAAACGGACGCTCGCGGTCGGACTCGTGACGGCTGCCCTGCGACGAGCACACGACCGTCACGCGGTGATCGCGGCCGGCCAGCGAGTGCCCGAGCCGGTCGATGAACGTGGCGGGACCGCCGATGTCCGGCGGAAAGATGTTGGTGACGAGCAGTACGTTGGACATGCGGATCAGCCGTTGGCGACAGCCGCGAGGCGGCTCCGCGCGGAAGAGGGAATGACGCGCGCCTCGCGCATGTGGCGCTCCCACGACAGGAACATCAGCAGCGGCCAGAGGCTGTGGCGCCAGTCGCGCCGGCGTCCCAGGTGCTCCATCCACTGCCGCCGCACTTCCGAGGCATCGAGGATCGGGTAGTCCTGCAGGTTGCGCTCGGCGAGCAGCTCCTCGGCCCACTCACGGAGCGGCCCGCGCATCCATGCCGCCACCGGGAGCGAAAACGCCTGCTTCGGCCGCTCGAGCAGCGCGCGCGGGATGTCGCGGGACACGAGCTGCTTGAGCACCCACTTGCCGACGCCGCCGCGCAGGCGGACGTTGGCCGGCAGCGAGCTCGCCCATTCCACGAGCCGGTAGTCGAGCATCGGAAGCCGCGCTTCCAGGCCGACGGCCATCGTCGCGCGGTCGATCTTCACGAGGATGTCGTTCGGCAGATAGTCGGTCGTGTCGAGCCACATCAACTGCGCCAGGAGCTCGTCGCGGGTGGCTGGGACCGGCTGCCGCGACGCGGCTTCGGTCGCCGCCTGCAACAGGAACCGCGCCGCGTCCGGTTGCGCCGTCAGGTGCTGGTAGAGCGCCTCGGTGTCCGTCGACGAGAGGCCGTCGGAGATCCGCTCGAGCCTCCTGGCCAGGCGCGACACCCGGCGGGGCAGCCACGGCAGCAGCGAGAGGGCGGCGGACGAGGCGATGAAGGCGCCCTTCGCGGCGCGGCGGACGTGCAGCGGCGCGTCCTTCCAGAGCGGCCAGAACCGGTTCGCCCAGTGATACCGCAGCGACCCGCAGAACAGCTCGCCGCCGCCGTCGCCGGCGAGCGCCACCGAGACATGGCTGCTCGCCACGCGGGCGAGCAGGCACTGCATGAGGCTCGATGCATCGCCGAACGGCTCGTCGAACACCGCCGGCAACTCGGGAATGATCGCGAGCGTCTCCGCGCGGCTCAGCGTCGCTTCGACGTGGTCGCATTCCAGGTGGCTCGCGACCGCCCGGGCGTGCGCGGCCTCCGAATGGTCCGACTCCTCGAAGTCGATCGTGAACGCGGTGATCCGCCCGGTGCTGGCCTGGCGCGCACGTGCGAGGATGGCGGTCGAATCGGTCCCTCCGGAGAAGAAGACGCCGACCGGGACGTCAGACCGCATCCGGAGCCGCACGGAATCGGTGAGCAGGCCGTCGAGCCGCTCGACGGCCTCACGCGAGTTGACCTCGACGTCGTGGTCCGCGCGCGGCACCGGCGCCGACCAGTACTGCCGACTGTCGAGCGAGCCGTCGCGCCGGCAGACCGCCAGCGAGCCCGGCAACAGCCTTGAGATCTGCTTGTAGATGGAACGCGGGGCCGAAACGAAGCCCTTCTTCAAGTACTGGTCGAGGGAGACGGCGTCGATGGAGCCGTCGAAGCGTTCGTGGACCGTCAGCGCCTTCAGCTCCGACGCAAACACGACGTCGGACCCGAAGCTCGCGTGATAGAGCGGCTTCTCGCCGAGGCGGTCGGTCGCGAGAAACAGCGTGCCGGTCCACCGGTCCCACGCGGCGAACGCAAACCTGCCGTTCACGCGCTTCAGCGTGTCCTCGAGGCCCCAGTGGTCGAAGCACGAGAGGAGCACTGACGTGTCCGACGAGCGGGAACCGTCGGCCGGCGGCAGCTGCTGGAGCAGCTCCCGGTAGTTGTAGATCTCACCGTTGCAGGTGATGGCGAACCGGCCCGATGGAGACACCATCGGCTGCTTGCCGGAGGGTGTCGGATCGATGACGGCCAGACGGCGATGGCCGAAGGCGACGCCGCGCCAGGGGTCGGTCCAGATTCCAAAGTCGTCCGGTCCGCGATGGACGAGCCGGCGCGTCATGGCGGCGGTGACGAGCCGCGGGTAGTCCCTGTCGATCGATGCGCTGCGGATGCCAGCGATGCCGCACATGTCACGCCGCCTTTCGGGTCGCGAGTTCCGCCAGGATGCTGCACACCCGATCGGCGTAGGAGTTCAAGTCGTGCCGGCCTTCGACGAGCTGCCTGAGCGCCGCGGGGCCGAACGCGTGGCGGTCTTCATACACCCGGCGGATCTGCGCGCCGATCGCCTCGGGGTCCCGCTGCCGGATCTGCAGGCCGGGGAAGTCCCGAAGCACGGCGAAGGCGGCCTCGTTGCTCGTCAGGGTCGGGCAGCCGCTCGCCAGCGATTCGAGGATGGCTTTGTCCATGCTGCCCGTTTCGCTGAGGTTCAGGTGCAGGAACGACGAGTCGTAGATCCCGGGGAGCTCCGCGACGGGAAGCGGCCCTTCGATCGTGACGGCCTCGCGCAATCCGGCGTCCGAGATCTTCTGCTGGAGCTCCTCGGCGTACCGCTCGTCGTCGCGCGTGAGCGTCGGCCCGATGATGCGAAGCCTGAACGGATGCTGGGGCGCATGCGCCTTCAGCCACGCCAGCGTGTCGAGCATCAGGTCCACCCGCTTGCGGCGGGAGACGCGGCCAACGGCCACGATGGTGGCGGTCTCTGGACGGCTCGCGGCCGGCACGAAGAGATCCGTGTCCACGCCCTGCCCGATGATCCGGACCTTCGGTGAAGGAATCCGGAACCCTTCTGCCGTCGACGTAATCACGCAGCTTGCGTGCTCGTGCGCGCGGTGGAGCCGGCGGGTGACCGTGCCGTGCGCGTACCACAGGAGCACGGGCACGCCAAAGCGGCGCCAGCACGGCGACAGGCGGTACACCCAGTCGGCGTTCATGTGCACGAAGACCGCGTCGAACTGCTCGCGCGCGCACCACCGCCACACGGGAATGTTCATCAACCACCGGGCGCCGAGCATTCGCAGCGGCGTCGTCAGGATGCGCGGGACGCGATGGACTTCGACGTTCGCCGGGAGCGGCGACTGAACGACGCGCTCGGTGAGCACCACCACCCGTTCGCAGCGCGCGGCCAGCCGCGTGGCCACGCCCTGCTGCCACGCGAGGACCGGCGAGCGCTCGTCCATGACGAAGTTGACGAGGAGAAGCTTCACGCGGAGGGCGCCCCCTGACGCGCCGTCGTGACCCAGAGATCCACCCACGCCTGGCGGAGGCGCTGCGGATTGAACTTGACCGATGCGAGCGTTCGCGCCTGTGCGCCCATCATGGCTGCCCGCGCCGGTTCGCGCAGCAGGGCGCAGACGCTGTCGGCGAGCGACGCCACGTCGCCGGGTTCGTGGAGGAAGCCGGTGACGCCGTTGATGATGACGTCGCGTGGACCGGCCGCTGCCGTGGAGACGGCCGCCGTTCCCTGCGCGGCCGCTTCGATCAGCATGCGCGCGGAATCGCTGGCGCTCGAGGTGACCAGCACCGTGGCCGCCTTCGCGTAGAGTCGCTGGAGCTCCTCGTCGGGGACGAAGCCGGCGAACTCGATGACGCGGGCGAGGCCGAGTTTCGCGGCCGCCACCTGCAGGCGTGGGAGCTCGGGACCTTCGCCGGCGATGACGAAACGCGCGTCCGCATGACGCCGCGCCACAACCGCGGCGATCTGGAGCCACGTCAGCAGATCCTGGTCGGCTGCCAGCGGGCCTGCAAACAGGACGAGCGGTTCCTTTGCCTTGGCGCCGGGCGCCGCCAGTCGGCGCGACGGCATCGTGGCGACGGGAACCGGAATCGTGGCGAGCGGCACCTGCGGCGCCAGCCTGGCGACCGCGGTGCGGTTGAATGAAGAGACGGTCCTCACCGCAGCGAACGCGCTCAGCAGCCTGCGGGTGGTCCAGTCGTGCGCCGCGTGCATCGCGCGCTGACCAATCGGACCTCGTGGCGCATGCGCAAAGAGCTCCGCGTGAACCTCGGCGATCACCGGGATGCGGTACCAGCGGCCGAGCGCCAGCGCCAGCCATCCCTCGTCGTACGGCACCTGCGTGGTGATCACGCTGATGGGGATCGCTCGATGCAGCGCCTGCAGGATGCCGGGCAGCGCGAGCGCGCCCCGTGCCGAGGCCGGAACGGGCACCACGTGAACGTTCTCCCGCTGCCACCCGAGGCCGGAGGCGCGCGGAGCGAACACGACGATCGTCACGATGCTCCCTGGCGCTCGCAGCGACAGTTCGCGGGCGTCATCCAGCTGGCGCTGCGCCGGCTCAGGGAGCAGCGCTGGCCGCAGGAGGTCGGCATCGCGGCTGATCTGGACGACGTGAACCGCTGGCCGCACCGCACCGCTCACCGCCGCCGGAGTTCCAGGCATCACGCCGCGGCCTCCCGGGCGATCCACGCGAACGTGTGACCGTCGTGAACGAGCTCGCGCCAGAGCGGCAGGACCGAGAGGACGTAGAAGCTCAGATAGCCGAGGCTGAACCACGTCGGGTTGGCGGAGCCGGTCGCATACACGAGCAGCGGGCCAACGGTGTATTGACCCATCACCACCGCGACGACGCCCCACAACGTGCAGCGTCCAAGCCGCCCCATCGACACGAAGGCCGGCCAGATCCACGCCTGCAGCCCCGCGACGAAGAAGAACGGCAGCGTCATGACCGCCGTCGCGAGCGTCAGGCCGGGCATCTCGTGCCAGCCGAGGATCACGGCCATACGCGGCACGACGGCGAGCACACCCGCGAGGGCCACGCCGGTCACGACCGCGGCGGTGGCGGTCATCGACCGCGCGAGACGGCGGTACTCCGCGTGGGCGCCGTCACGCAGCAGCGCCAGCAGCCGCGGCTGGTAGATGCGGCCGATCGCTTCGGATATCGCGTAGAGCGCGTCCGTCATCGACCGCGCGAGCTTGTAGATGCCCGTGTCACGGTCGGAGCAGAAGAACGCGACCAGCAGCACGTCGGCCGACCGGTGCAGCAGCTTCACGTAGCCGAGCACGTTGCCGGCCGCGATGAACCGGAAGACGACCTTGCGATCGATGGCAATGCCCGCCGGGCGGCCCCGCGCCAGGAGCGGGATGCCCGCCCGGGCGATCGAACGGACCGTGAGCGCCGTGTTGACGACGGCAATCGCAACGGCCGACAGGAGCAGCCCGGTGACGTAGCCGCCGACCGTCCTGTGGAGCGTGACCAGGGCAATCATGGCGCCCGCGTTCATCAGCGCCGACGCGACCTGGAGCACGGCCATGCGTCGCGCGCTCGCGACGAAGCGCTGGACGAACACGAAGAACGATCCGAAGTAGCTGATGCCCTGCGCGAGCGCCGCCGTCCAGAACCACTGCATCGGGAAGACCGTCGCGCTCAGCCGCGGGGCAGCGACCAGCAGCAGTCCGGCGGATGCCAGCGCGATGAACAGCGCGCTGATCGCGTACAGCGCGATGCCCAGGCGCAGCACCGATGCGCGATGCGAGGCACCCGCGGTGTCGTCCGTCGCCGCCGGGCTGTAATACAGGTTCGACACGAGATCGGTGACGCGGACGTCGATCAGGTTCGCCGCCACCGAGGTCAGCGCCATGAGAACGGCCGCGGCGCCGTAGGCATCGGGACCGAGGAGGCGGACGACGGCAAGCCCCTGTGCCGCGCCGATGGCGGCGCAGCCCAGGTTGACGGCGGTCAGAAACACCGCCGACGACTTCAACTGGTCAGGCGCGGACCGCATCGCTCCGGCGCCGCGCGAGCGCGGCGGCTCTTGCGGCCATCGCGGCCACGGCGAACATGAAGAAGCCCGACACGGCGTCGGACAGCAGCCAGGGCGCGCCCTGGTTGCCGAGGAGGACCCCGATCAGCCACAACTGGGTGCCCACCAGCTCCGCGTTTGCCTCGCGCCAGCCGATGGCGCGCCAGGCGTTTCGCAGCGTCAGTCCGACAAACAGCAGGAGCGCGAGCACGGCCAGCAGTCCGCCGTCGGTCGCGGTCTGCACGTACTGGTTCGCCGTTCGCGCGAGGCCGGCTTCAGATGCGGCTGTCGCGAGCCAGTCTTCGGCGACGGCCCGGCGGCGATCCCCGAAGCCGTTGAAGCCGACGCCGAGCAGCGGATGTTCGGCAACGAGATTCAGGCCCGACGTGATGGCCGTCCATCGGAACGAGTACTCCTCGTTGGTCGGCGACATCGTGATGCGATCCCGGATGCTGGTCGCCACCGGGCTCGCCATGATCAGCGCGGCGACGCCAATCGAGAACAGACCCCACGCGGCGCCGCGGCCGCGCGTCTCTCGCGTCCCGCGCATCTTCCGCGCCACCATCACCACCAGGAACGCAACGACGCCCGCCACGAGCGCCAGCAGCGCGCCGCGCGTCGCCGTCAGCAGCAACGCGCCGAAATGAATCGCGAACGCGGCGGGACGCGCCTCGGCGAGCGCCACGAGCGCCGGGAGGATGATGACGAACGACACCTGGTCGCCCAGCGGACCGAACGCCCTGAACGACCCGTCCCTGAACTGGAGGAACTCGCCGAAGGGAACCCCGGCGAAGTGCAGCGCCACGCACAGATACACCGACGCCGAAATGGCGACGCAGCAGATGCGGATCCACGCGGTGAACCGGAGCACGCTGGCGGCCGATTCCACCGTCGTGAACGCGATGACGTAGATCGACGCCCACACCGCCGTCGCCGCGAGAGCCTTCGACTGGAGGACCGCGTTCGGGGCCCCCTGCAGCGCCGCGGCGAGCATCGCCACGCCAAGGGCGACGAAGGTCGCCAGCAGCGCCGTGTTCGCCCCGTTCCGGCGCATCGACACGACGAACGGCGCGAGGCGCGGCAGGACCGCGACCGTGCACATCGCGTAGATCGCGGTCTCCGCCGTGCGGACGCCCGTCACGAAAAAGGTGCCGAGCAGCAGCGGCACCACGCAGACGAGCAGCCCTGCGGGGTCGGCGGGGTCGAGGACCCGCCGGTGCCAGAGGCTTCGGCGCTCGGCGATCGTACCGCCGGCGTCATGAATTCGAACGGAGATGGCGTTCATGGAAGTGGCGCGCGCCGCCGGGGCGGAGCCCTGGTGTTTCAGGAATGCGCCGTCTGGTAGTAGGTGCCGTACGCGCTGCCGTAATACCGCGAGTAGTAGTAGCGGTTCTTGCCGAACTCGACGCGGTTCAGCACGGCGCCGAGTATGCGCGCGTTGCCGCGCTCGAGTTGATCGATCACCGCCCGCGCCGTGTGCCGGCTCGTCATCTCCGCGCCGACGACGAACACGACACCGGAGGCGATGGTCGCGACGACGAGCGGATCGGCCACCACCATCGCCGGCGGCGTGTCGATCACGATGGTGTCGAAATGCTGGCTGAGCGAGGCCAGGACTTCCCGGAACCGCGCGGATCCCAGCAGTTCGACCGGATTCGGAGGCGTCCGGCCGGCCGGCATCAGCCACAGGCCCGACACGGACGTCTTCTGCAGAGCGGTGCTCGCCTTCGCGTCGCCGACGATGATGTTCGACAGCCCCGGAGACAGCTCGATGTCGAACAGGTCGTGCATCTGCGGGCGCCGCATGTCCGCGTCGATCAGCAGCACGCGCTGGCCGGCGAGCGCGCACGCCACCGCCAGGTTGCTCGACACGAGCGTCTTGCCCTCGCCGGGCCCCGTGCTGGTGACGGCCAGCGTGCGCGGCGCCCCCTGGGGCGATGAAAACAGGATGTTGGTCCGGATTGTCCGGAACATCTCGGAGAAGTTCGGCGGCACCCCGTTGTTCAGCAGCAGTGGCCCCGTCGTCCGCTGCTGGCCGAGCGCGGGCAGCATGCCGAGCGGCGCCAGGCCGAGGCACGCGCGAATCTCGTCCGGATCCTTCAGGCGGTCGTCGAGGTACTCGTAGAAGAAGGCGAACGCCACGGCGAGCACCAGTCCGCCCACGACACCGAGCAGGATGTCGAGCGTCCGGTTCGGTGACACCGGCGTGCGCGGCTGCTCGGCGCGATCGATGATCCGGATGTTGCTCGAGCGCAGCTCGCCCGACACGCCGGTCTCCTTCGCCCGCTGCATCAGGCTGTTGTACACCTGCCGGCTGCTCTCGGCGTCGCGCGCGAGCACGCCGTAGTCGATCGCCTTGCGGTTCATCGAGAGCGCTTCGCGCTTCTGGTCGTCGAGCGCCTTCGTGAGGCTCTGTTCCTGGGTGACGGCGGCCTTGTACTCCGTGTGCAGCGACGACACCACGTTGCCGATCTCGGCCTGCACCTTGGCCTGCGCGGAGGCGATCGCCGAGTTGATCTTCATCATGTCCGGGTGCAGGTCGCCGAGCTTGTCGGCCAGCTGCGCGCGCTGGCGCTGGAGGTCCGAGAGCTCCGCCTTCTGGCGCTGGATGTACGAGCTCTCCAGCACGACGGGGAAGGCATCGAGCGCCGCGGGGTCGTGCTCGATTGCCAGCAGCTGGCGCTCGACCGCCTCCTTCTGCATCCGTTCCGTCTTCGCGCGCGTGAGTGCCGAGTTCAGCTCCCCGAGCTTCTGCACGACGATGTTCCCGCCGTCCTCGCCCGACACGGCGTCGGTCTCCTCGCGGTAGCGCTGGAGGCGCGTCTCGGCCGCTTCGACGACCTTCCGCTGCCCGGCGAGCTGCTCCGAGAGCCAGGTCGAGGCGTCGCGCGACGCGGTGAACTTGTATTCGAGGCTGTGCTCGATGTAGTGCTTCGCCAGCTGATTGGCGATCTGCGCCGCAAGCTGCGAGTCGGCCGAGCGGAACTTGACGTCGACGAGGCGGCTGTTGCGCAGCGGTTCCACACTCAGATGGCCGAGGAACCGATCGATGGCGACCGACTGCGTGAACGCCTCGCTGGAGTTGTCGCGCTGCGCCGGCGGCGCCTCGGTCGTGGCCGCCGGCCACACACGGTCCCAGATGCTGGCGCGCGGCGCGGTGCCGGCGCTGTCGGAGCTCCAGAGCCGCAGGCTGTCGATCGTCCGGCGTGCAAGCTCGCGGCTCTGCAGAATCCCGTACTGCGTCTGGTAATAGTCAGGATTCGGCTGCCCTTCGCCGACGACCGCCTTGAAGGAGACGACGTTCGGATCGTCGCTCTCGATGAGCAGCCGCGTCCGCGCCTCGTAGACCGGAGTGGCCGTGAAGGCGTGCGCCACGGTCATCAGCACGACGGCGGCGAAGATCGTCGCCATCGCCCAGCGCCGGCGGTACAGAATCCTGATGATCTCGTGCGGATCGAGGTCCTCGGACGACCGCCGTCGCGCGACGGCGACGGCCGTCTTCCTCACGTCGGCGGCCGGCTCGGCGATCACCGCGTCGGCGGCCGGCGAGTCGTCGATGGGATCAATCTGGTCGGACATCAGAAGAACCTCTCAGGAACGACGATCGTGTCGCCGGGATTGACGCCTTCGGTGAGCTTCACCTTGAATTCCTTCTTCGCTCCGTCGACCACGCGAATGACCTGCAGCCGGTTCATCGCGCCGGTCGGCAGCACGCCGCCCGCGAGGGACAGCAGCTGCAGGACACTGGTGTCCGACTGCACCGGGTACGATCCCGGATTCTTGACCTGGCCGAATACGTAGACGACCTGCGCACGCGGCACGTAGACGGTGTCTCCGTCGTTCAGCGCCAGGTTGCGCGCCGCGGCGGCCCCGCCCTGGAGATCTTTCAGGTTCACGTGGACGACATCGTCGGCCGCTCCCGCCTCGGGCAGTGTCGCGGAGGTTCGACCATGTCCGCGAACGAGCATGATCTCGTCGCCGGCGCCGCCGGTCGTGGACCCGGCCTTCGCGAGCACCTCGATGAGCGTCATGTCGCCGGTGAGCGCAAACGTCCCAGGCGCCTTCACCTCACCGACGACGAAGACGCGCTGGCTGCGATACTGCTCGATCGCGACACTGACCTGCGGGTTACGGAAGTAGCCGGCGGCGAGGCGCGTGCGGATGTCGCTCTCGAAGTCCCGAAGCGACAGGCCGGCAGCTTTCACGCGTCCGATTAACGGGAACGCGAGGCTGCCGTCGAGCTCCACGGCGTATTTGCCGCTGAGGCTCGGCTCGTCGAAGACCGAGATGGTCAGCACGTCCTGGGCGCCGATGGCGTAGCCCGAACTCTGCGCGGCGGCGCTTGCACCGATGGCCGTCATCAGACCGGCGACGACCGCGGCGGCGGCGAATCTCGAGAGTGTCATATCAGTCAATCGGATGCGTGAAGGAAACGTCATGGCGTTCTTCGGCCGTTCAGCGGCTTCCGCTGACGTCCTCGTTGACGGAAATCACGGGAGCCACGGTGGCGGCGGCGACTCCGACTGCCGCGATGACCGCCGTGGTGGTCAGCACGGACGATGTCGCGGCGGCGGTGGCGGTCGCTGCGCCGGTTGCGGCGCCACTGGCAGCGGCGGTTGCCGCGGTCGCCGCGGCGGCGACGGCTGCAGCGGTCGCGTTGACGGTGACGGTGGCGAGCATCGCGCCCTCGACGAGCGTCGCCGTCGAGGCGCCAATCACGGCGCCGGCTTCTCCGACCACCTGGATCGTGAACGTGCCGGCCGCCAGGCCGGTGATGCTGAAGCCGCCGGTTGCGGTCGTGACCGCGCTGCCCACGATGGCACCGCCGGCGTCGAGCGCCTGCACCGTCACGGCGGCCAGCGCGCCGTTGGTTCCGTTGACCGTGCCGGTGACGATGCCGACCGCCGCGGCCTGCGCGCCGAGCGGTGACATCTGAGCGACGGCGACGGCCGACATGGCGGTCAGCGCAAAAAGCTGTTTCATTGGCAATTCACCCGTCTACGTGTCTCGCATCGCCGCTTCGGCCGATTTACGACGAAGCTTCGCCCCGTCACTCACAATCCTGATGAAAGTGCGGCCTGGAATCGGGAAGTCGCCGGCTGCACTCTTCGAGTGCGCTTCGCCTTGCGGCGTGTGGCCTGCAACTTTGGTTGTCACGCAGTTGACACTCGGCCTCGGGGCAATTGCAGTACCACGTCCCTACGGCGCCAAAAGTCGCCGGCGCGCGCGCCTTCAGGGGATGGGCAATCCATCCCGGGCCCCTGCGGTTGGACCGCGCGGGGTATCCCGCTAAAGCATTGAACTCAAAAGCAATGGTCGCTTCAGGCCGATGCCCGATCGAGCGGCATCCGGCAGGCGGTTGTCAGCTGCCGAACGAGCCGGACCGGGGCGTTGAGGTGTGCATCGAGGGGAGGCGGGGCGCGACATCCGGATCAAACCCGCGGTGAATCCGAAGAGAAAAGGCACCCCTCAGGCAGACTAATCCGGCGCGAGGTACTCGTTGCCGGACGGACGGCCGGGTGATCACCCGTAGCCACCGCGGCACGACTGCACGGAATTGCAAGCCCGCCGCCGATCG
>DASQAX010000211.1:0-2681 GCA_035635535.1 Vicinamibacterales bacterium
CGGCCTCGCTCGTCGCGGCGCCGGCGAGGTCCAGGAGGCGATCGACCTCGGGATTGTTGTAGTGGCCGCGGTTGAAGCCGGCCGGCGGGGTCTGCGTCGAGTAGAAGACGCGCCGCAGGATGTCGGGATCGACCATCGCGCCGCCAACCCACTGCAGCTGATACAGCTGAAAGTTTCCCTTCAGGACGTCCGCGTACATGGTCGCGAATTCGTAGGACCGGACGTCGAGGTCGATGCCGACCTCGCGAAGCTGCTGCTGAACGACGGTCGCCTGCAGACGGTATTCCTCGGCATTGGAGACCTTGAGCGACAGGTGAAGGCGGGGAAGCGGGCCGTCGCCGTCCGGGTCCTTGTACCCGGCTTCGTCCAGGAGCTGTCGCGCGCGATTCGGGTCGTAGGTGAACTGGAAGATGTCGGGCTCGTAGGCCCACGCCTGCGACGGGATCAAGCCGGTCGCAGGACGCGCCAGCCCGCGGCGCAGGTAGTCGACAATCGCGTGACGGTCGATCGCGTACCCGATCGCGTGGCGAACACGTCGATCCTTGAGCACGGGATCCAGCATGTTGACGCCGAGATAGATGTAGTCGAGGCCGGGTGACTTCGCGATCGAGAAGGTCTTCCCCTCGAACTGATGGACGATGTCGGGCGGCAGGTCGTTGACGATGAGATCGATCGAGCCCTTCTGCAGCTCGAGACCGCGCATCGTGTCGTCGGGCAGGATGCGGATGACGAGGCCCGCGTTTTTCGGCGGGCCGGCGAAGTAGTCGGCGAACGGCGCCAGCACGACCTGGTCGTCGACCGCGTAGCTCACGAACCGGTAGGGCCCCGTGCCGATCGGATGCTCGCCGAAGTCGGCGCCCGCGCCCGCGGGGACGATCGCCGGCGGTCCGGCCAGCTGGATCATGAACGCTGAAAACGGTTCTTTCAGCGTGAACTCGACGTGATAATCGTCGAGCGCGGTGACGCGCTTCAGGCTGCGATACGCACCCTTGAACGGCGAGATGAAGGACGGATCGATCATCTGGCCGTAGGTGAAGACGACGTCTTTCGCGGTGAGCTCGTGGCCGTCGTGGAACCTGACGCCGCGCCGGAGGGTGGCGACGTAGGTCAGCGGGTCCGGGTTGTCGACCCGTTCCGCGAGCATCGGCTTCGGCCGCAGGTCGTCGCCGAGCTCCATGAGCTGATTGAACAGCAACTGCGCCACGCGGCTGGCCGCTTCGTCGTTGCCCAGTCGCGGGTCGATGTTGTTCGGAGCGGTGCGGACGCCTACAACTATTGCGCCTCGCGGGGCTGACGCTTGAGGCTCGGCGCAACCGGTCAATGCAACATGCAAAATGCAAAATGCAAACAGCGGGCAGATCGAGACAACGCGGTGAAAGGCGCGACGGCGTTCACCCCGTTGTGTCGATCCATCGAATGGTTTGAATCTTGAATTTTGCATTTTGAATTACGCGTCTTCAGCCCGCTTCTTGAGCTCAGCCAATAACTCCAGCGCCTGTCTCGGCGTCGTGTCGTCGATATCCACGGCGCGCAGACGATTCGCAATTTCATTATCGCCGCCCGACTCCTGCGCGAACAGGGCGAGCTGCGGGGAGCGTGCGTCGCCAGCCGAGCCGGAGAGGGTGGGCCGCCCGCCGCGGGACAGCTCATCGCGTTCGAGGCCGCCGAGGATCTCCTTCGCGCGCGCGATGACGCTGCCGGGCAGTCCCGCGAGCTTCGCGACCTGGATGCCGTAGCTCCGGTCCGACCGCCCGGGCACGATCTTCCGCAGGAAGATGATCCCGTCCTTCCATTCGCGCGCGGCCACGTGCGCGTTGACGACGCCGGGGAGCGAGTCTGCCAGATCGGTGAGCTCGTGGTAGTGCGTGGCGAACAGCGTCTTCGGCCGCGCTTTCGGGTTCGACGCCAGGTGCTCGGCCACGGCCCATGCGATGCTCAGGCCGTCGAAGGTCGCGGTGCCGCGGCCAATCTCGTCGAGCACGACCAGGCTGCGCGAGGTCGCCGCGTGCAGGATGGCGGCGGTCTCCTGCATCTCCACCATGAAGGTCGACTGGCCGCGCGCGATGTTGTCGGACGCGCCGACGCGCGCGAAGATCCGATCGACGATCGGGATCTTCGCATCCTTCGCGGGAACGAACGAGCCGATCTGCGCGAGGAGCGGGAGCAGGGCGGCCTGCCGCAGGTACGTGGACTTGCCGCCCATGTTCGGCCCGGTCAGGATCACGACCTGCCTGGTGGTCCCGTTCAGATCGATGTCGTTGGGGACGAACGCGTCCGTCGCGAAACGTTCGACGACCGGGTGGCGGGCGTCGACGGCCAGCAACTCGTCGCCGTCGTGGACGTGCGGCTTCGTGAAGTTCGAGATCGCGGCGGTCTCGGCCAGGCCGGCGAGCACGTCGAGCGTGGCCAGCGCGCGGGCGGTGTCCTGGATGCGCGGCGATTCGGCCGCGACCGCCTTCCGCAGCGACTCGAAGATTTCCAGCTCGCGCTCGAGGATGCGTTCGTCGGCGCCAAGCACCTTCTCCTCGTAGTCCTTCAACGCCGGGGTCGTGAAGCGCTCGCCGCCCGCAATGGTCTGCTTGCGCTGATAGTCGGCCGGCACCGCGCGCAGGTTCGACTTCGAGATCTCGATGTAGTAGCCGAAGACGCGGTTGAAGCGGACCTTCAGCGAGCCGATGCCG
>DASQAX010000212.1:0-2878 GCA_035635535.1 Vicinamibacterales bacterium
ACCGCGTTCGAGTTCAAGAGCGCGAGCGCGTTTCCCGTCGGCGACTACAAGGTCGACGTGCTCGTGGACGGTCAGCCCGTCACCTCGCGCGATTTCCGGGTCGAGTAGAGTCAGACGGGCGGCGCCTGGGCGACGAGGTAGCCCGGCGTCTCCCCGGTCGGCTGCCAGCGAAGCGCCTCGACCGAATCGAACAACGCAATATCCGTCCTCAGCGTCGCGAGACCCCGGAACAGAAACGCCTGATCGCGCTGCTGCTCCAGCGTGTAGGCGAGCGCTCCCGGCCGAGCCGCGTTGACCCCCTTCCACTCGCGCCAGTCGCGCGGAATCGACTCGAGGTGCCCGAACTTCGCGAGCACGGCCGCCGCCGATCGCGCGCCCCATCCGGGCAGCCCGGGATAGCCGTCGGCCGCGTCGCCGACGAGCGCGAGGTAATCGGGAATCGACGCCGGCGGCACGCCGAACTTCTCGACGACGCCCGCCTCGTCGCGAATCGTGCGGCGGCGCCGGTCCATCTGGACGATCCGCGTGCCGCGGACGCACTGCGCCAGATCCTTGTCGGGGGTGCAGATGACGATGCGCTCGACGCGCGGGTCGCGGGCGGCGGCGGCCGCAGCCGCCGCCAGCGCATCGTCCGCCTCGAATTCGACCATCGGCCAGGTGGCGATGCCGAGCGCCGCCAGCGCATCCTCGAGCAGCGGGAACTGGGCGAGCAAGTCGGGTTCGATCCCCTCGCCCGTCTTGTAGCCGGGCCAGAGCTCGTTCCGGAACGACTCGATGACGTGGTCCGTCGCGACGCCGACGTATTGCGCCCCGCCGTTGATCATGCCGAGCACCGACGACACGACCCCGCGGACGGCCGCGACCTCGCGACCCTTCGCGTCGCGCGCGGACGGCATCGCGTAGTAGTGGCGGAACAGCTCGTACGTGCCGTCAACGAGGTAAATCTCCAGGCGCGGACTCCTGGAACACAATATCCTGCCAGCGCGATGCCGTCCAAACGCTCTTCCGCGTTCGCGATCGACCCGCCCATCGAGCCGATGCTCGCGAAGCTGGCCGAGGAGCTCCCGCCGGAGGGGCCGTTCCTGTACGAGCCGAAATGGGACGGATTCCGCGCGATCGTGTTCCGCGGCGGCGACGACGCCTACATCCAGAGCCGCGATCAGCGGCCGCTGGATCGCTATTTTCCCGAGCTGCACGACGCGTTGATCGAGACGCTGCCGGAGGGGTGTGTCGTCGACGGCGAGATCGTGATCGCGACCCCGCACGGCCTCGACTTCGACGCGCTGCAGATGCGGCTCCATCCGGCGGCATCGCGGGTGGCGAAGCTGGCGAAGGAGACGCCGTCGCGCTTCGTGGCGTTCGACCTGCTGGCCGCCGGCGGCAAAGACCTGCGCGACGTTCCACAAGGCGAACGCCGCGCACGCCTCGAGAAGCTGCTTGGCACGGTGAAGCCGCCCGTCCATCTCACGCCGATGACGCGCGACCGCGATCTCGCGGTGAAGTGGCTCGCGCGGTTCGAGGGCGCCGGACTCGACGGGGTGATCGCCAAGCCGGACGACGGACTCTACCAGCCCGGCAAGCGAGCCATGATCAAGGTGAAGCACGCGCGCACCGCCGAGTGCGTCGTCGCCGGATTTCGCTGGCACAAGGACGGGAAGAACACGCTCGTCGGCTCGCTGCTGCTCGGGCTCTACGACGACAAGGGCGTGCTGCACCACGTCGGCGTCACCTCCGCGTTCACGATGGCGACGCGGCGCGAGCTCGCGAAGGAGCTCAAGCCGTTACGGGACAGAGCGCTCGAGAAACACCCCTGGCGCGAGTGGGCCGAGGCGGAGAGCCACACGGGCACGCGGATGCCCGGGGGGCAGAGCCGGTGGAGCGCCGGGAAGGATCTGTCGTGGGAGCCGCTTCGGATCGAGCGCGTCTGCGAGGTGAAGTACGACCACATGCAGGGCGATCGATTCCGGCACGCGGCGATTTTCCTGAGGTGGCGGCCCGACAAGAAGCCGAATGACTGCCGGTACGATCAGCTGGAAGTGACGACGCCGTACGAACTGGAGAAGGTGTTTGGGGAGAGGCGGACCTGAAGGTCCGCCTCTACGTCCGATCCGATCCCCGATCCCCGATCCCTGATCCCCGATCCCGATCCCTACCGGGTTCCGGAAGTCGCCTTCGTAGCGATGTTCTTGCGCAGCCAGGTGTCGATGAACTTGATGACCTCGTCGCTGTTCCGGTCGAGGAACATCTCGTGCATGTTGCCGTGGATGCCCGCGTCCTCGAGGCGCACGAATTCCGCCTTCGCGCCCGCCTGGTTGAGCCACTTCGGGATGCACACGTCGAACACGCGGTGATACGTCCCTTCGGCTGACATCGACAGGATGCGCATGTTCTGGAAGTGCACCAGCTTGTGCACCGGCTGGTCCTGCATGTAGCAGCCGACCTCGTCGCCGGGGCGCTCCGACGGCTCGAGATGCGTTTTCAGCTCCGCCGGGCTGTTGATCGGCGGATCGAACTCGTACTTGTTCGTCGTCAGGCCCCACGAGTTGGGATTGGTGCGCGTGTAGGCGACCTTCGCGGTGTCGACGTTGCCGATCTGCGGACCACCCGGCTCGATCGAGACCATCCCCGCGATGAACTGCGAGCGCTTCTCGGCGACGTCGAAGCCGATGCCGCCGCCCTGCGAGTGCGTCAGGAGGATGACCGGCTTGCCGATCGCATCGAGCAGCGCGATGCCGGCCGGTACGGCCAGCGCGGCCTGGTCGTTGACGAACTGCATCTGGCCCTTGATGAAGTTGTCGAAGACCGGGTCGCCCACCATTCCCTTCTTCGGGTGATTGCTCGGCCACTGCGTGTACTTGTCCTTGCGCGGGAAGTCGCC
>DASQAX010000213.1:0-5051 GCA_035635535.1 Vicinamibacterales bacterium
CGATCGGCCAGCAGATCTTTTTGATCATCCCGGACGATCGAGTCGCCGAGGAGAACGACGTCCTCGCCCGCCTTCGCCGGGGCGAGAGGCTCGATCATTTCGAGACGGTCCGGCAGGCGAAGGACGGCCGGCGTATCTCCATTTCCTTGACGGTGTCGCCGATCAGGGACGCGACGGGCACGATCGTCGGCGCCTCGAAAGTCGCGAGAGACATTACGGAACGTGTGCTGGCGCAGGATGCGTTCCGGCGCGCGCACGAGGAACTCGAGGAACGAGTCCGGGAGCGGACCGCCGAATTGTCACAGGCCAATGCCTCGCTTCTCAAGGAAATCGAAGAGCGGACGCGCGTCGAGCGGCAGCGCGAGCAGCTGTTCACCCGTCTCGTGCTGGCGCAGGAGGATGAACGCCGGCGGATTGCACGCGAGCTGCACGACGAGCTTGGACAGCAGATGACCGCGCTGCGCCTCACCCTGGAGACGCTGAACAGTCTCTCGAACGAACACCCTGCCGTCCGGACGCAGGTCGAAGCGTTGCAGGACCTGGCGCAGCACCTCGATCAGGACATCGCGTTCCGTGTCTGGGAGCTGAGGCCGGCCGTGCTCGACGGTCTTGGCCTGGCGGCAGCGCTGACCGAGTACGCCGGCAACTGGTCGAAACGCTTCGGTATCTGCGTGGAGCTCCACATGACGCGGCCCGCGGGCAACCGCCTGACGACGGATATGGAGACCGCGTTGTACCGCTTCGCGCAGGAAGCGCTGACCAATGTCGCCAAGCACGCGCGGGCGGACCGCGTGGACATCGTCCTCGAGCACACCCGCGAACATATGTCGCTCATCATCGAGGACAACGGCATCGGATTCGATCCCGCAGAGGTCGACGCCGCGGCGCCCGGGTTTGGACTGATCGGCATGCGCGAACGCGCGGCGCTCGCGGGCGCGGATTTTCTGGTCGAGTCGGCCCCGGGTCGTGGGACGGCCGTCATCCTGCGCGCGCCGGCGCTGAGTCCGGCTCCCGCCGAGGTCTCCTGACCGTGCCACCCTCATTGCGGATTCTCATCGCTGACGACCACGCGATCGTGCGACAGGGGCTGAGACTCCTGATCGATAGTCAGCCCGACATGGAGGTGGTTGCCGAGGCGGCGGAGGGCCGCGCCGCCCTCGACCTCGCCGACGCGGTGAAGCCCGACGTCGTCGTCATGGATATCTCGATGCCGCGGATGAACGGCCTCGGCGCGACCAGGATCCTCAAGCAGCGGCAGCCGGCCGTGGCGATCGTCGCCCTGACCCGCCACGAGGACGAGACCTATCTGGAGGAACTGCTGCGGGCCGGGGCGTCGGCCTATGTGCTGAAGCAGAGTCCTCCCGCGGACCTTATTCAAGCCATCAGGGCGGTCGCGGCCGGAGGCATCTACCTGGATCGGGCGATGACCTCCAGGGTCGCCGATGGATTGCTGGCGCGAAAAGGGCCAACCGACGTCGCGCCCACCGGGGCGAAACAGCCGACCGAGCGCGAATCCGAGGTGCTGCGCCTGGTCGCTGTCGGCCACAGCAACGTCGAGATCGCGGCGCGCCTCGATATCAGCGTCAAGACCGTCGAGGTCCACAAGACGAACGCCATGCGCAAGCTGGGATTGCTGGGCCGCGTCGATGTGGTCCGGTACGGCGTTCTTCGAGGATGGCTGTACGACACCTAGCCATCACATCAGAACAGGAACTTCACCGCCACCTGCGCGACGCGCGGGTCGCCCGCGCTGGTAATCGTCCCGAAGTTCGCCGCGCCGAGGACCGCTGCGGGCGCGCCGAGCGGAGGCCTGTTCAGCAGGTTGAAGATCTCGGCGCGGACTTCGAACGCACCACTCCTCACCGGAAGCCTGCGCATTACGGCGAGATCCACGTTCCGGTACGAGGGCCCGCGGACGGGGTTCCTCGGCGCGTTCCCGATCGTGAACTGCGGTGCGACTGCGAACGCGTCGGTATTGAACCAGCGTTGCGGGGTTCGCTCGTCGGCCGGCAGCGTCGGATCGCCGGCGACGTTTGGCCGCTGGACGCCGAAGCCCGCGAATGCATTGAAGTTCGTCGCCTGTGTCACGGCGATCGGCACGCCCGACTGCAGCGTGACGATGCCGGCCACCGTCCAGTCCTTCGCGAAGGTCCAGACGAGGGACGAGACGAAGGCGTGCGGGATGTCGCCGGTCGAGTAATCGCGTTCGAGCGTGCGGTTGAAGCTGTCGGCCACAGGGTAGTTCGCGACCGGTCCGGTCAGAATCGACGCGTCGAACACGGACGAGGCATCGTCCATCAGCTTCGAGCGGGTATACGAGGCGGAGTACGAGAGGCCGTGCGCGAGCCGATGCCTCGCGCTCAGCTCCAGTCCGTGATAGCGCGTGCTGCCGACGTTGTTGCGATAGAGGCTGACGGTCGTGTAGGCGGGGAACCGTTTCAGCAGCTGCGCGACCGGGATGGTCGGGTCGCCGAGCGTCGAGGAGCGGGGCACGATGCCGAAGTACGGGTTCGGCACGCGTTCGAGCAGCGCGTTGCCGAGTGCCAGCGCGCTCACCGGCAGCTGATTCAGGTTGGTGTCGGGAATGCCAACGTGCGTGATGTTCGAGCCAACGTAGGCGACCTCCACAACGGTGTTGCGCGTCACCTCGCGCTGGAGCGCGACATTCCACTGCTGCACGTAGCCCGAGCCCAGGTGCCGATCGACCGCGAAGACACCCTGGCCGAGGCCGGCGGTGGGCGTCGGTGCGAGCGGCGCGATCGTCGGCCCGTTCCGCAGCACGAAGGCCGGTGAAATCGTGTCGAGCGCGCGCTGCGAAACGGTCTGGAGAAACGGGAACGTGGGCGTCGTGAACGGCGTCGTGATGCCCGCCATCTCGATCCAGACCAGGCCGTAGCCGCTGCTGACGATCGTCCGGTCCGTCGGCCGGAAGACGAGGCCGAGCCGCGGGCCGAAGTTGTCCTTCTTCAGCGAGCGCACCGGCTTGCTGCCCGGGTATTCGAGCCGCTGTGTGTCGAGGCTGAAGACCGCCGTCTGTCCGTCGATTTCCCTCGACGGGAAGTTGAGCGTGTAGCGAAGCCCCGCGTTCACCGTGAGGCGGTTGGCCACCTTCCAGTCGTCTTGCACGAAGTGCTCGGCGAAGTGCGCGCGCTCGCGGATGGCGGACTGCTGCAGATCGACGGAGAAGTTCTGCACCTGGCCGAGCAGGAAGCTGGCGAGCGGCATCCCGGTGTTCGCGACGCCGGGCAGATCGCTCCCGAGCGCGTTGAACGTGAACGAGCCGGTCGGCGACGGCGGCTGGATCACGTCGAGCCGCTCCCATCGCCAGTCGGCGCCGGCCTTCCAGGTGTGGCGGCCGATCACCCACGTGAGCGTATCCGCGACGTGCGTGACGCTCGTCGTGAAGTTCGACGCGGTGTTGGGCGGCGAGCCGAGCTGCTGGTAGCCGGCGATCAGGAACGTCGGCAGCGTCGCCGGGAACTGGGCGTTCGACGGCAGGCCCGGCAGGCCGAGCGCGATGCTGGCCGTGGCGTCGAGGCGCGCGGCGTCCCTGCTGACACGCCGCCGGGTGTCGCCCACGCGCAGCTCGTTCAGCACGCCCGCCGGAAACGCGTGCTGGTAGCTCGATGCGAACGCGCGCGCCACCGTGCGCTGCGCACCGAGCGTGCCGGACGCGACGCCGCTGCCGTCGGGAAGCGGTGTCACCGGCGTGAAGCGATCCCGGAACTCCGTCACCTTCGCGAACACCGAGTCCCGGTTCGAGGCGAACCGGTGATCGACGCGCACGTCCCATTGGTCCTGGTCGTCGCGCTCGTTCGCGGTCCGCCGATAGTTGTTCGCGGTGCCGGTGGCTGTCGGCAGGGGATAGCGCTGGAGCAGCGCCGCGGCAACCGGATCGATGCGGCCGGCGGGAATCGCGTTGGCGGGGAACGGCGTGCGCGCGAACGTTCCCGGCGCGGTCGTGGACGGGTCGTAGACGACCGGCACGCGGCCCGCGATCGCTTCGGTGAAGATGCCCTGCCGCTGCAGCAGCGTCGGCACCGTCGAAATCGCGGTGCGGCCGATCCCCTGGCGCTGCCCCTGGTAGTCGGCGAAGAAGAAGGTGCGGTCGCGTGCGATGGGGCCGCCAAGCGTGCCGCCGAACTGGTTGCGCCGGTATTCCGGCCTGGGCGCGGGCGCCGGCTGAAAGTAGTTCCGCGCGTTCAGCGCCTCGTGGCGCAGGAACTCGAATCCGCTGCCGTGCACCTCGTTGGTGCCGGCCTTCGTCGTCAGGTTGACGACGCCGCCGTTGAAGCGCCCGAATTCCGCCGGCACGCTGTTGCTCTCGATCTTGAATTCCTCGATGGCGTCGACCACGGGGAAGTACGCGACCTGCCCCGGCTCCGGCTGGAGGACGGAGATGCCGTCGAAGAGGTACTCGTTGGTGCGCGGCCGGCCGCCGTTGATGCGCGGAAGCTGCGAGTTGGGCGGCAGCGCGACACCGGGAGCGAGCGCGGCGAGAGTGATGAACGTCCGCCCGTTCAGCGGCAGCTGGCCGATGCGCTCCCGCTGCACCGCCTGCCCCAGGCTCGCCGTCTCGGCGCGCAGCGCCGGCGCATCGGCGGTCACGATGACGCGGTCCGCCATCGCGCCGACGACCATCTCGACGTCGATCCGCGTGACGTCGCCCGTTGTCACGCGAATCCCGTCGCGCGTGACCGACTTGAAGCCGGAGAGCTCGAGGTCGATGCGGTACCGGCCGGGCGGCAGGCTGGTGGCGGCGTACACGCCGCCGGCGCTGGATACGGCGATCCGCTGGCGGTTCGTGTCGACGTCGGTGATGGCCACGGCCGCGCCCGGGACGCCCGCGCCGCTCTGGTCGCGGACGACGCCCGTGAGCGTGCCGGAACCAACCTGCGCGAAGGCCGCGCCGGCGCAGACGAGGACGCTGATAACCGCGATCGATATGGGTTTGCCGGAGGCGAACACGCCCGTGAGCCTAACATCGACGCGAATCGAGGTGCAATTCGACCAGAATCGCGCAAAGTCGAATCGTTCTGTCGATCGGGCGG
>DASQAX010000214.1:0-7462 GCA_035635535.1 Vicinamibacterales bacterium
CGGCTTCGGCGGACGCCGCGTCACGCAGCTCGTCGATGAAGCCCCGGAAAGAAATGCCGCCGCTCGCCTCGTACTGCCGTGCGAGCTCGGCGACGTGCAGCACGTTGGCGAGCGCCTGTTCGCCGGCCGGCCGCAGGATGAATCCGACGTGCGCGCGCGTCTCAGTCAGCAGCCGGCCGATGGTCTCGGCGACCGGACGATAGTTGCGGCCGCGATGCAGTTGCTGGAGCAGCCGCAACGCGCCGGCAATCGCCGCGAGATGCGCCGTGGGCTCGCCCGTGAGCGCGAGCTCCTGACCTGAGTTGCCAGCCAGCTCCTTTGGAATCCGGAACGGATGGAAAACGCCGAACCGATGACGACACTCGAGCAGATGCTCGTCGTCGATCGCGAAGAGCGATCCCTTCAGCGTCGCAAACACCGACAGCTCGTCGTCCGGCCACTCGACCGCCGCGAGCGCCGCGCGCACGGTTTCGATCTCTTCGCGGTTGTGGAAGGCGCGGCCGCCGACGAGGAGGTGCTTCACGCCGCGCGCCTCGAGCGCATCGACGTAGGCGCGCGTGACATCGGTGGTGAAGCTGACGAAGCGGCGGAACAGGATGCAGACGTGACGGGCCTGGATCGGCACCTCGACCGTCTTGCCGCTCTCCCGTTCGGTGACGGACCACCCGCTGTCGCGCAGCAGCCATTCCACGAACGCCCCGACGGCATCCGGCAGCGAGCGTTCGATCTCGGTGCCGGCAATGCGCTTCTTGCCGTAGGGCCGCGGCACCGGAAGCGCCACGACCGACGGCTGCTGCGCGAGGGGCGGCCGGTGGCCGGTCAACGGCACGTAGCGGGCCTGCAGCGTCGTGGCGCTTTCGTGCATGGCGGCCCCGAACGCGGCGTTGACGAGCCGCTGGATCCCCGGCACGCTTCGGAAGCTCGTGGTCAGCTCCAGCGGCCTGACGCCGTGCTGGTTCAGCAGGCGGCAGACGTCCTGGTACACCGACACGTCCGCACGGCGGAAGCGATAGATCGACTGTTTCGGATCGCCGACGATGAAGAGCTTGCCGGGGACTGGCCGGACGCGAGTCCAGTCGCGCTCGTTCGGGTCGTCTGCGGCGAGCAGCAGCAGGATTTCGGCCTGCAGCGGGTCCGTGTCCTGGAACTCGTCGACGAAGATGCGTGCGAAGCGCGCCTGGAACTGGGCGCGCACGTCGTCGGCGTCGCGGACGAGGTCTCGCGCGATCAGCAGGAGATCGACGTAGTCGAGCGCCCCGTCGCGCGCCTTGAGCAGCCGATACCGGTCGAGGCTGCCGCGCAGTTCCTCGCGCAGCAGCGCCGCCAGGTCCGCATCGGCATCGAGGGCGAACGCGTCGAGCGCGTCCACCAGCGCCTTGTGCGCGGCGTGAACATCGGCACGCGACACGTTCCTGCCGTACATCGATCCGTAACCCTTGCGCGCGCGCCGGAAATCGCGATCGCGCCGCAGATCGATCAGCACGGCTTCCGCACCGTCGTAGTCGCTGGCATGGACGAGCGCGCGAAGATCGGCGCTGGCTCGACGGCCCGCGGCGGTGTCGACATGGAGACCATCGCGAACCGTGGCCGGCGCCGTGGTCAACGCGGCAAATGCGTGAACCCGGGCGGCAAGGCCGCCGACCGCCGCGTCGCGATCGAACGGCGGACGCGTCCACGGCGCCGGAAAGTCGCGCCAGCCGGCCAGCTCCCAGCCTGCACGGCGAATCCGTTCGACGGGACCGTCAGTGTCTGCGTCGCCGCCGGTGCCAGGACGGCTGCTGCGCCGGAGCGACCGCCGCACCCCCTCAGGAGCGTCCTTCAAGACGTCCTGGAACCACGCCGCGAACGCCTCGTCGTAGCACCGCTGGGACTGCGGCTCGGTGAGCACCGTGAACAGCGGATCGATGCCCGCTTCGACGGGACGCTCGCGCAACAGCTCGGCGCAGAATCCGTGGATCGTGCTGACGTGCGCTTCCTCGAGATTCTGGAGCGCCTCCTGGAGCCGGAGATGCACCGTGGGTGTGCCAGCCGCCGCGATGCGCGCATCCTCCAGCTCCTGTCGCAGGCGCAGCTTCAGCTCCCCGGCAGCCTTCTCGGTGAACGTCACCGCGACGATCGACGTCACGTCAGCGCGTCCCTCGGCGAGCATCGTGACAATCCGGCGCACCAGCTCGGTGGTCTTGCCGGTGCCCGCCGCGGCTTCGACGACGAGCGTCTCGTCGAGCGCCGTCTCGATGCGAGTGCGTGCGGCCTGATCCGCCATTGGCGTCGTCATGGCCGGCTCCGCAACTCGATGAGGTCGCGCAGCCGATCCGGCGGCTTTCGCGCGATGCGCTCCTCCTCGTCGGGCCCGCACACCGGACGGAAGTCGCACCAGGCGCATGCACCTTCTCCAGGCGCGGCGGCGAGATCGCCACGCTCGACGGCCCGATCGACGATCTCGAGCGCCTCGATCCCCGTGCGTCGCGACGCCTCGTCGAGCGCCGCGGGCTGCACGGAATAGCCGGCGGCGGCCGTGCAAAACGACAGCCGCGACTCGACCACCTTCTGACCCGTCGCCTGCTCGACAACCAGCGAATAGAGCACCGGCTGCAGCACGGCGCCGCCTCCGATGACCAATGGACGCTTCGTCCGGTCCTTGCCCGTCTTGTGGTCGGTGACGCGCAGTGTTCCATTCGTCCGGTGTGCCTCGACCAGATCCACGGAGCCGCGAAGTGAAAACCGGTTCGCGACGACGACGGGATCGCGAACGCTCCGCGGGTCGCGCTGCTCGTCGATTGGCAGACCGAACCCGTATTCGAAATATGCAGGCTTCCACTCGGCGCCATCGGCCACGAGGTTGCGGACCCACCCTCGGAGGTCACGGGCAATGCCGCCGACCTCCTCGCGCCAGACCCGATCGATCGCCGGCATCAGCTGCTCGTGATAGTCCTCCGCGACCTTGACGATCACCGTCTCGAGGATCTGCAGGGCGGTCTCGAGGTTCGCGTCCGTGACGGGCAGCAGGTCTCGACGCTGAAGCTCGCGGAAGAAGCGCGCCTGGATGCCGTGCATGATGCTTCCACGTGTCAGGGGATCCAGCCGCTGCAGCGGCTGCGGCACCTCGGCGGGCTGCAGCCGATAGATCGCGCCCAGCAGGAACTGGTACGGGCACGTGCTGAATCGCTGCAGCGCAGAGAGCGAGTAGGGCCGCTGCGGGTTGGTCAGGCGGTGCCAGGCCAACGCCGCGCGCGTGCGATCGGTCACGCGAATGATGCCGTCGAACTGCGTCCACTTCCGCTCCGCTCGCGCCCAGCGGTCCGTTACCGATCGGCGCAGCGCCGCGTTCAGGCGAAGGAAGTATTGCGCGTGACCGCGAACCAGCGCCGGGTCGCGAACGTCGAGCAGGTCGCGCAGCACGGCCAGGTCGTGCTCCTGGTCGTCGATGGCGCGCTGCGCGTCGGCTGGCGCCGGCCACGCGAGGCTCCGGTCGCCCGCGGCCGCCGCGGCGCGTTCGAGGGTGTCACGATCCGGAAGCCGTCCGGTCGCGCCGCGGAGCACGTCGAGCGCGTAAAACGACGGGACACGCGCCCGCCCTTCCACGATTTCCAGCCGCGGATATGACAAGTAGAGCCGCTCGGTCGCCGCACCCGCCGCCAGGTGCAGGAGCAGCCGTTCGCGCCGGCCGCGCTCGGGGCGGGTGACGAGCGGCAGGCTCCGCGGGCTGTTCAGGCCTTCGTTCAGCCGCTCGCGCGCGGCGTCGAGCAGCAGCGGGTCCTGCCGCGGCTTCTGGGGGAACATGCGCTCGGCGACGCCGGGCACGAAGACGATGCGGAACGCACGGCCCCGCGCGTGCGCGGGGTTGGTCACCAGCACGCGCCCGTAGCGGCGCTTCGGCGGCTCGCGTTCGATGAGGCGAAGGCGTTCGCCGAGGACGCTGCGCACCTCCTCCAGCGAGACGGGGCCAACCGTCTCCATCGGACGCAAGTCGGCCAGCACGCGCAGAATGTGCGCGGGAGCCCGCACCACCAGGGGGGCAAACGCCTCGAGCTCGGTCAGCCATGTTCCCCAGGGAGCCGACGCCGGCCACGACGCCATCCGCCGCAGCAGCGGCAGCGCAAAGTCGCGGAGCCGAGCCAGGCGGGCCGCGTCCCGTTCGATGCCGGCCGCGCGGGCCGAGTCGGGATCTTCGCTGCGCAGCTCGGCGATCTGCTTCGCGAACTGCGCGGCCAATCCGTCGAGCCGGCGCGTCCACCGCTCGGGATCGCCGCCGATGACAGACGCTTCGACGATGAGATGCTCCCAGCGGCGCGGCGCCGGCAACGTGCTCGAGTTGTCCGGCGCCGTGTCTTCGACCGGCTGCTCGCCGATGCCGGCGAAGACCTCGTCGGTCGACGCGACCCACGCGGGACCCGGACCACCGGCAGCCGGGATCTGCCCCAGCGACAGGTACTCTCCAAAGCGGCGTGCGGAAAGCTTTTCCGCCGCGCAGGCGAGCAGCGCGAGAAACGCGCGGCCGGCAGGGTGCGGCCGGCGGGTGCCGCGGTCGAACCACGCGGGGACACCCGCGCGCGACAGCGCGTGCTCGAACAGCCCGTGGTACTGCTGCGGTGACCGGACGAGAATCGCCATCTCGTCGAACGGGACCCCGCGGTGCGCTTCGTCCAGGATCCGCCTCACGATTTCGACGGCTTCCCGCCCCTCGCCCGGTGCCGAGAAAAACTGCAGCGTCCCGTCTTCCTCGCGCTGTGGCGGTGTTTCCTTGCTGAACAGGCACGCCCGCAGCTGATCGAGCGTGGTCGTGCGCGCGTCGGCGCCGCGGTGCACCGACCCGCCGGCGCGTTCGAGAGCCGCTCTGGCGTTCTCGTCATGTGACGGGAGTGTCGCGAACGTCTCTGTCGCCGCGCGGCAGAGCGCGCCGACGAATTGCTCTTCGACAAGCGAATCGATCGCGACGTCGAGCAGCAGCAGCGGCGCGGCAAGGTCGGCCATGTCGGCCGCAGCCGCCGCGGCCGTCGCAAACAGCCGTGCGCGGTCTGCCGACGCCGCCTCGGCGAACTCCTCGTCCGCCTTCGCCAGCAGCCGCGCGACGTCCGTCCCGCTCGCGCCGGCGCCGCTAACCGCATCGGGCGCGGCGCCAGCCATGCGCAGCTCGCCGATCGTCTGCGCGAGCGCGCGCGGAAAGCCGGGCATCGCGGCGACAGGCGCCAGGTACTTCAGGGTGCCGGCGCGCGACTCCTCGAATGCCGCACGAGTCGTGACCGCCTCGGCGCCGAGCGCGGTGGCGGCCGCGATCCCCTGACCGGCCAGGCGCGTCACGGCGACGCGCGCCGCCAGCTGTGTCAGGCTGAAGCGCGCCACGCCGACGGTTGCGCCGCGCTCGAGCGCAAGGCGCCGCGCGAAGTCGTCGGCCGCGCCGCGCGTGGCGCCGACGATCGTGAGGGGACGATGCGCGGGAAACTGCCTGGCGAAGGTTGACGCGGCATCGAGCCGCGCGGCGGCGGACGCCGCCTCGAAGATGCGGAAGGGTGTCTGGTTCATGGCCGTGCCTGCCCCGGGCGCCATGCCGGGAATCCGTGAACGGCAGCGACGCTGCCGTGGAGAGAAACGGTATCACGGAACCGGGTGGTTCACGCTTCTGCGTTCTGCGTGCTCCGTTCGTGTTCAGGTTCGGTTCGGGGTTCGGGGTTCGGGTTACAGCGGTCTCAGGATGTCGTCGAACCCCTCGGCAAAGTCGGGAAGTACGGCCGACTCCAGCGGTTCGCGCCGAGCGAACACACGGCGGCCGGCGATGCGACGGTGCGCACATGTCACCACGGTGATGTCCCGGCGATCCAGGTGAACGAGCCAGCATTCCCGAACGCCGTACTCGGCAAACCACGTCACACGCTCTTCGGTCTTGCCGATCCTCGGGTTCGGAGAGAGGACCTCCACGACGAGGTCGGGCGCGCCGCGCACGCGGTCCTGGACAATCCACTCCCTGGCCTTCGAAATGAACATGAGGTCGGGCTGGACAATCAGCGCCTTCTCGTCGTCGAGCACGACGTCGAGCGGCGCGAGCCACATTTCGCCGGCATCACGGGCGCGAACGTGTGCATCGAGCGATCGAAACAGCTGGGCAACTGCCGATTGATGCTGCGGCGATGGCGATTCGGCCACGTGCAGCACGCCATACCGCAGCTCCGACGGCCGGACGGTTTCGGGCGTGTGGAAGTACTCGTCGACAGTCATGAGCGGCGGGGCGGCCATGGCGTTCTCGCTCCTTTTCACGACGACGACGATGCCATCGTCGTCGCGAGAACACAAGAGGCCAATCTTTCAACTGGAGTCTTTCTACGGCGTGAACACCTTCCCCTGCTTTCGGAGCCAGCCCTCGAGCCGCTTCGTGCAGTCGCAATTGCAGCACGCCCACGGCTCGGTGCCGTTTCCGTCGCGGCACGTGCTGCGCGCGTGCGCGTCCTTGATCGTCTCGAAGGCGAAGAACTCTTCCCAGTACGGACGCTCTTCCTGCAGCGGCGTCGAGCAGAAGCAGGTCTCGACCCACTTCACGCGGCCATCGGCGAGCTCGCGCGCGTGCGCCATGTCGTGCAGGTATTCACCGCCCGCGACGGATCCCGCGCCGAGCGACTCGTCTGCGATCGCGTCCTTGAGGGCGGCACGCTGGCCGCGCTTGATCCGTGCGGTGACGAGGTATCTCATCTTTCCTGTGCTACGGGGCTAATCGCTCGCGCCGCCAGCTTCCATCGGCATTCTTCACGTAGCGAAGTCTATCGTGGAGGCGGCTGGTGCGCCCCTGCCAGAATTCGAACTCGTCGGGGACGACGCGATAGCCGCCCCACCAGTCGGGACGCGGCACCGGGCCGTCGCCGTAGCTGCGCTTGACGCGCTCGAACGCGTCCTCGAGCATCTCACGGCTGTCGATGGGCGCGCTCTGCCGCGACGCGTAGACGCTCAGCCGGCTGTCGAGCGGCCGCGTGTCGAAGTACGCGTCCGATTCGACCGGGCTGATGCGCTCGACCGTCCCGTCGATCCGCACCTGGCGCTCGACGGAGCGCCAGAAGAACAGGAGGCTCGCGCGGCCCGTCGCCTCCATCTCGCGCGCCTTCCGGCTCTCGTAGTTCGTGTAGAAGATGAAGCCGCGGTCGTCCACGCCCTTGAGGAGCACCGTGCGGACCGACGGGCGGCCGTCCGGTGAGGCGGTGGCGAGCGCCATCGCGGTGGGGTCCGGCTCGAGCTCCCGCACCTGGTCGAACCAGCGGGCAAACTGCCGCAACGGGTCGGCCTCGCAGTTCGTCTCGCTCAGCGGCTGGCCGAGGTACTCGCGCCGGATGTCGGCAAGAGACATCGTTGGTCGTTGGTCGTTAGTCGTTAGCCGTTAGCCCTGGGCGTTGCCACCACCCTCACCTCGTCGCCCTCGACGACGATACGAGCGGCGCCGCCGTCGGCAAGCGACCCGAACAGCATCGCTTCGGAGAGCGGCTTC